>JAYVAZ010000579.1:0-15300 GCA_043750675.1 Pseudobdellovibrionaceae bacterium
TAATAAAGAATCTTCAGCCAAAACTGGTATGGCCAAAATCAAAGACGCAAAAATTCCAATTAGCTTCATAGAGTGTATCTCCTGGTTATTTTAAAACAAATTAGGCCAATAGTATGGCAAAAAACAACTAAAAAATACCCGCATTGACAATTTAATTTTCCGACCCAAATTAGGGTTAAGAATATAAACCAATTATGAGGAGGTTTAAAATGAGAAACGTAATTCCCTTTTTAACGACAGGTTTAACTACTAGAGGCTTGAATCATCGCTTATGGTCTGATTTTGATGATGTTTTCGCAAACCTAAATAAAGATTATTTTCTAGGCGAAGAAGATAATAAATCTATTATTCCAAGTAGCGAATTACAGGAGACAGAAAAGGCCTTTTTAGTGAGTGTCGATTTGCCAGGTATTCGTAAAGAAGATCTTCAGGTAGAAGTTTTAGATGGTAAATTAACAATTACCGGTGAACGGAAATCGCGTGCAGCCAATGCAAGTTTCCGAAAAGTATATGCCTTAAATAGTCAAGTAGACGTAGACAGGATTGAAGCTCATTATGAGAATGGCGTATTGGATCTTTCCTTACCCAAAGTCTCTGCAAAGATGCCTAAAAAGATTGAGATTCAATCCGGTAAGATTGAAACATTAAATAAAAATTAATTCCTATCGGTAGGCCTTTTGGGCTCATAATACTAGTTAAAGATACTAGGTAAAAAGGTGTCCCCCTTTTTAATAAGATCCTACCCAAGGGTGGGATCTTATTTTATGGTAGTCAAATGGAAGATAAAATTAGCTTACGGATTTTTAAATTGGCACGACCTGAAACTCGCACTCTTATTTGGGGGACGTTGTTTTTGATCATCGGAAGTGCAGCTAATTTGGTTTACCCGCAGATGGTTCGTGGAATTTTAGATCAGGCGATTTCGGTAAAAAATATTGATAAGGTGAATGAAGCGGCTTTAATTATTTGGGTCGCTTTTATTATTTCTGGAATTGCATCTTCTTTTAGATATTATCTTTTCACTCTATCGGGAGAAAGAATTGTTCTTAGGTTGCGAGGGCAACTGTACGCTCATATCTTAGATCAGGAAGTTGCCTTTTTTGATAAAAATCGCACCGGCGATTTGATGAGTCGTCTGTCCTCGGACGCAACGGTTTTACAAAACGCAGTCAGCGTAAATATATCTATGGGATTAAGAAACATTGCCGGCGCAATCGGTGGGTTGGCGATGATGATTTATACTTCTCCAAAATTGGCTTTATCTATTTTGGTAGTTGTACCACCTGTGGCGGTGGGAATCGCGTTTTTCGGAAAAAAAATTAGAACGTTTTCTAAAAGAACTCAGGAAGCCTTGGGTGAGGCAGCGAATGTTTCGGAAGAGACTTTGTCGGGTTTACGGACAGTCAGAAGTTTTGCGCAAGAGGAATTTGAAAAGAAAAGATACGACTCGGCTTTAAATCGAAGTTTGGACACAGCTAAGGAGCGAATTTGGCAAATTACCCAATTTATGAATTTGGCTTTTTTCATTGGTTTCACAGCTGTGTCTGCAGTTATTTGGTATGGCGGCAGGCAGGTCGTATTAAATGAATTAACGATTGGTGAGTTGACTCAGTTCTTAATATATCTTTTCATTTTAGCTTTTTCGGTTGGAGCACTGGGTGGGCTTTGGGGCGACCTAATGGCTGCGGTTGGTGCCGCTAAAAGAGTATTTGATATCTTAGATAAAAAACCCGAGGTGGCCTTAAAAGAAGGTCGGCGATTACAAAATGTTAGGGGTGAAATTAAATTCGAAGATGTGAAGTTTTCTTATCCGAGCCGACCTGATATCGAGGTCCTTAAAAAAGTAAAATTCACATTAAAACCTGGAATGACTATGGCTTTAGTGGGGCAATCGGGAAGTGGGAAAAGTTCGATCGCCAGTTTGTTAGCTCGTATGTATGACCCGCAAAGTGGAAACATATATTTAGATGGTAATAATATCAAAGAGCTTGAACCTAATTGGCTTCGTCAGCAAATCGGAGTTGTAGCACAGGAACCGATTTTAATTTCTGCGTCTATCGAAGAAAATATACTTTATGGGAATCAAAAAGCTGGATTTCCTGAAGTCGAAAAGGCAGCAAAAGAAGCCAACGCCACAATTTTTATCAAGAATTTCCCCGAAGGTTATAAAACTTTAGTAGGGGAAAGAGGCATCCAGCTGTCGGGGGGTCAAAAACAGCGCGTGGCGATTGCGCGTGCCATTTTAAAAGATCCCAAGATTTTAATTTTGGATGAGGCGACCAGCGCCCTAGACACCGAAAGTGAAGCTTTGGTGCAAGATGCTTTGCATAAGTTAATGCAAGGAAGAACGACTTTAGTGATTGCACATAGGTTGGCAACGATTAAAAATGCTGATTTGATACTTGTGATGAATCAGGGTGAGATAGTTGAAATGGGTAAACATGAAGAATTAATTAAAAATGAAAATAGCGTATATAAAAAACTAATTGAAAGACAGGTTTAGAATGAGAAAAATATTAGATCAGAACAAAGTTGATGCAAGTGCAGTTAATGCAATCAATAGCTTCCACGCAAGTATCGTACAAGAAGTTGAGTCTGCGATTAAGTCCAATGAGATAGTTGTTGTTGGCATGGGACAAAATCCAGTTGTTAAAAAAGCAAAAAGAATTCTGGATGAAAAAAAATTAACTTACCATTATCTAGAATATGGAAGTTATCTTTCAAAATGGAAACAAAGATTGGCGATCAAACTTTGGAGTGGTTGGCCTACATTTCCCCAAGTGTATCATAAAGGTATACTAATTGGCGGAGCTTCTGATTTGGAAAATTATATTAAAAACGGAAAACTATGAGTCCCAAACAGACGATAAATAGAAAATAGTTTCTATTCACTACCATGACATTTTTTATATTTTTTGCCGCTGCCACAAGGACAAGGATCGTTTCTACCAATTTTAGGTTCTTCTCGGACAACGGTTTGCTGTTTCTGATGGTGATGATGGTGATCTTCGCCTTCCTTGTGAAGGTGCGATTCACCGTCTACGAAAAACCAACGGCCGGTTTCATCCTTTCGAAAATCAGAAACTTCATGATGGTCGATGGCTTCCCGATTGAGTTCATAAGTCGCCATAAACTCCACGACTCCTTTGTTATCCTCAGGTCCACCTTTTGTCGTAGAAATAATTTTTAGACCCTTCCATTTTGATTTTTCGGCCCATTCTTTAGTGGCTTTTGGATCAAAATCTTTTCTTGATTCTGGAGCCAGCGTTTTCTTTAAATACTCGATATTCGCCTGAGTAAACGCCGTATATCGCGAACGCATTAGTTTTTCAGCAGTTTCGGGAAGCTGACCTTCGTCAATATAAGGTTTGCAACATTCATCGTAGCTTTTACTTGAACCACAAGGGCATATCATAAGAAATCTCCTGCTTTCGGAAGGTGGAGTTATAGCTGTAAAGGAATGATTATTTCACTGCAGTGGCCGCAAAGACAATAAGAAATAAGAAATTCCTTTTTAATATGGTTAAAAAGTGCTTAAATCAACAGCTAAGAAAATGAAAAAAAATGCGAATGATTTTCATGAAAATCTTTTTACTAAAGACTACTTTAAAAAGGCCTCTAACCAGACTTTTGGCAAAACCTTTTCAATTGTTTTTTTCTTGTTGGCTATTATTAACAGAGCTTCTTTACCCCTTGGCCTTTCCTTTTTGTTACTTGCGGCCGGTATTGCGATAGTTACTTGGAAAACGCCGAATTTGTTAACTGGGATAAATTCCCTTTGGAATAGACTAAGTTATCTTTTATCAAAAATTTTAAATCCTGTTTTTTTATTCGTATTGTATTACCTATTTTTTTCGCCGATGGCGTTAATTATTAGACTTTTCAAACCAGACCTACTGGGTTTAAACTTTGATAGTAAAAGTTTCTGGATTGATTCGGAAATCCCGAAAAGTACAATAAAAGATCAATTTTAGGAATCACATGGAACTAGTAAAAGAATTTTATCACTTTTTTATTACACGAAAAAAATTTTGGTTGTTACCTATTTTGTTTGTCTTTATTTTATTAGGACTACTAATCGTTTTTACTAACGGTTCTGCGGTTACCCCGTTTATCTATAGTCTATTTTAATGTATATTTTAGGCCTATCAGCTTATTACCATGATAGCGCGGCTGCCTTAATCAAAGACGGAAAAGTCGTTGCGGCCTGCCAAGAGGAAAGATTGAGTCGCATTAAAAACGATTCGTCCTTCCCCAAGCAGTCTATACTTTTTTGTCTGGAGTCTACAGGCATTTCAGCGGAACAAATTGAAGCTATCGTTTTTTATGAAAAGCCATTCATTAAGTTCGAACGGTTATTAGAAACTTATATTCAGTTTGCACCGAAAGGTTTTGCTTCCTTTTCGAAAGCAATTCCAATCTGGTTGAATGAAAAAATATTTCAAAAAAAGATGATCAAAGAGAATCTGCAACAAATCGGTTTTTCCAAACAGACTTGCGATACCCTATTATTTTCTGAACATCATCAAAGTCATGCCGCCAGTGCTTTTTATCCATCGCCTTTTTCGGAAGCGATCATTTTAACTATGGATGGGGTAGGCGAATGGGATACGACAACGGTTTATCATGGGAAAAATAATTCCCTTAAAAAATTAATGGAACAAAGATTCCCACATAGTTTAGGTTTACTTTATTCAGCCTTTACCTACCATTGCGGTTTCAAAGTGAATTCGGGTGAATACAAACTGATGGGCCTTGCTCCGTATGGAAAACCTTTGTTCGTAGAAAAGATTAAAAAATATATTATTGATATTAAATCGGATGGTTCCTTTAAACTGAACATGGATTATTTTGATTTCTGTGTTGGTCTAAAAATGACGAACCGGAAATTTAATGAACTGTTCGAAAATTCGTCTAGAAACACGGAAGACCCAGTAAAGCAGATCCATATGGATATTGCGGCCTCAATCCAACAAGTTCTAGAAGAGGTTGTTTTAAAAATCTGTAAGCATCTTTCGCTGAAATACGGAATAAAAAATATCTGTTTGGACGGTGGGGTTGCTCTGAATTGCGTCGCTAATGGAAAGTTGCTTCAGGCTAGGGTATTTGATGAAATTTGGATCCAGCCGGCAGCAGGGGACTCCGGGGGCTCTTTAGGATCGGCATTGGTAGCCTACTATGATTATTTTAAAAAGCCGCGGATGATTGACAGTTCGGATTCAATGTCGGGTGCTTATTTGGGCCCTGCCTTTACTAATGAAGAAATTAAAAGAACCTTAATCGAAGGAAATGTAAAGTTTAAGGAGATTCCATTTCCGCAATTACTGGATTTAGTTGGAAACCTTTTAGTTGAAGGAAAAACTTTAGGCTGGTTTCAAGGCAAAACTGAATATGGACCACGCGCGCTCGGCAATCGATCTATATTGGCGGATCCACGATCAACAGGTATGCAAAAAAATTTAAATCTTAAAATTAAGTTTCGCGAATCATTTAGACCTTTTGCACCTGCCATATTGGAAGAGGAAACCCAAAATTGGTTCAATTTAACTACGAAGTCTCCTTATATGCTTCTGGTTGCTGAAGTTTTAGAAAATAAAAGGGTTAAGTTAAAGGAACCGGAAAAAGAGTTATCAGGCATTGATCTCCTTAATTGTAGACGTTCGGAAATCCCCGCGGTCACCCATGTTGATTATACAGCTAGGGTACAGACCGTTTCCAAATCGACGAATCCAAAATTTTACCAGCTGATCGAGCGGTTTAATGCGCTGACGGGTTGTCCAATTTTATTAAATACTAGTTTTAATGTCCGCGGCGAACCAATTGTAAATAGTCCGGCTGAAGCATTGAATGGTTTTTTTGCGACGGGTTTGGAAATTTTAGTTTTGGAAAATTTTCTTATTTTAAAAAGTGAACAAACCAGCGATCACAGTTTCAAAAACAAAGTCGTTTTAGATTGATTTACCCTAGTCGAACACTTCTTTGCGAAAGTGAACCCAGTTCGTATCCCTTGATATCAAATTTAATCTCATCACCCTTTTCACTGGCGCCTAATACATAAAGTAAAGGCAAATAGTGTTCTAAAGTGGGTATACTTAATTTGCCGGCTTCCGATTTATGAAAGTCGTTAATTAAGGCCGAATGATTTCGATCAAGAATTTGTCTTTCCGCCCATTGATCAAATTCAATATTCCAGTCAAAGGCAGATTCAGGGTTTTGCCAATTTATTTTTCTTAGGTTGTGAACGATGTTTCCGCTGCCTAAGATAAGCACTCCCTGACTACGAAGTTCATTTAGTTTTTTTCCCATTTCATAGTGGAAGGAAACGGGTTTTGAATGATCCATACTTAGTTGTAGCACCGGGATGTCAGCCTTCGGATAGAGGTGTTTTAACACACTCCAGGTTCCGTGGTCTAAACCCCACTGGCCCTCATCTTTTCCAATTACGGGATCTTTGAACTTCTTATGAAGCCGTTCCGCTAAAACAGAATCTCCGACGGCAGGGTATTTGACTTGATATAGTTCTTCTGGGAATCCCGACATATCGTAAATCAAGCGTGGTTTGTCCGTACTTGTTATGTAAGTTCCATCCGTCTGCCAATGGGCAGAAATGGTAAGGATCGATTTTGGAGTCGGAATTTCCAATGCCAGTTTTGCAATTGATTTTGTAAATGCATTGTCGGCCAAAGCATTCATTGGAGACCCGTGACCTAAAAAAAGTACGGGCATTTTAGCCGACGACATAAATTCTACACGTTCTTGGAAACTACAAATTCCATATCAAAGTAAGGTTGTTTTGCTAAACCTAAACATTTTGTATTGATCTTTAGTTTACCATTTTCATTCACAGAACGAACTACGCAAAAGTTGAATTCGATACAGTAGGCGCCGTTCACTCTTAGTTCATTATCCCAACCAGCACCAACAAAAGAATGCATAGAACTAGATGTAAATTCAAAAGTTTCATATCCCATTTTTTCTTTAGGTATTTTGCAAACTTCGGTTAAGTGAATATCGCCAGATCCAAAAACAACGGGCGCTTTTATCTGACGTAATTGCTTCATTAATGTTGCGAATTCCGTAGGATTACATTGCTCCAAAGATTCAATAAATGTCTTCTTGGCACCATTGAAAATTTGATTCCCGTTAATAACCCAAGAAGGATTTTGATCAGCGTTTAAACCCGAAATTAACCAGTCGTGATTTACTTTACCCCAATGTCCATAGTCATCCTTTGCCATTTCGCTACCATTAGGCTGACGGAAAGAGCGATCATCCATAAAAAAGAATTTTTGTTTAAATCCACTTAGATAACTGGAAGTGCCTTGCGGCGATTTCGACCAAACACCGTTTAGATCTTGTCCGCTAAATGCGGCTTTGAAAATGCGATCTGCGGCGGCTTTAGAAATAAAAGTATTATCCCCATCGTTAGTGCCAAAATCATGATCATCCCACAACGCAAAAATAGGTTTTAACTGAGCCCAGTGGTACAAGGGAATTCTACGGAAAGTATCAATGTATCTTTGCCATAGATCATATTCAGTGGCTTTTTTTCTTTCTACGAATTCGAAAGAATCGACGTAAACCTGATCGCCACTTAATACTAAAAAGTCTACATTTTCTCTTTGTAGGCGATTCCACATAGGATCGATCACGTCGTTAAAACGATAATCATCTGCCATACAAGAAACCAAAGCAAAAACAGGATCTACTTTGTCGGTAGCTAAACTTTGAAAATTTCTTTCATCTACTAAAGTTGTCTTATCTTTTACCTTCAGCGTGTAAATCACTCCAGGAGTAAGGCCGGTGACTTTAATTTTGTCGATGTTATAAAAAGCCGGCCCTTTCACGGTTTCATACGTACTGACATTATAAACTTTACCACTGTCATCAGTGACTTCGTAGGTATAGGCTTTTAATCGCGGAGTAAAAATATTAATATTCGATTCGCAGTCTGAAGTCGGGCCCTGAATAATAGATAGATAACCCACTTTAAAAACTTTAGAATTAGCAATCTCCACCGAGGGCGGAAATTCTACCTGCGTTTTTTCATCGTTATTGTCATTGTTAGTTGTGATTTTTTCTGCAGCATTTGCAGCCGGTTGGCATCCCGTTAAGGCGTAAAGAAACGGAATCGAACCAAAGGCTTGTAAAAAACGGCGTCTTTGAAGCTTCATCATAATATCCCCCCTATGATTAAACTGTCATAAGCGTTAAACAAAGGGTAAGTCTTGTCATCATAAAAAAAGAAATCGTAAAAATTGAGTTTTTTCAAATGCGTCTAGAATCTTGTGTCAAAAATCTTGATTAAAAAATAATCTTATTTTGGCTGCAATCGGCGAGTCATTTTACTTTTTTAGTTTGAATTCTTTTTTCAATTTTGGTTGGAAAAGCTGTCTGTATTAGCTCTTCATAGCCAGCTTCTTTCATTTTGTCTTTAGGAATAAACCGCATTGAAGCCGAATTCATACAATACCTTTTTCCGGTTGGCGGTGGGCCGTCATCAAATACGTGTCCTAAATGTGAATTTGCATATTTACTACGCACTTCGGTTCTAGAGACAAATAACTCACGATCTACTTTCTCTACTAAGTTTTCCTTGATAAGCGGCTTCGTAAAGCTGGGCCAGCCTGTTCCCGAATCAAATTTATCGGTTGAACTAAACAAAGGCTCTCCGGAGACGATGTCGACGTAAATTCCTTCTTTTTTATTATCCCAATATTCATTTTTAAACGGATATTCGGTATCTGCATTTTGAGTAACTGAAAATTGTAACGGGCTCAGAGTTTTTTTAAGTTCTTGCTGTGAAGGAATTTTAAATTCCTTCCATTGTTGTCCAAATGATAGGGAAGTAAAAAACAGCAAAGAAATAACCGATAATTTTTTCATGGGTAAGATCCTTTAAGTGATCATTTTATCGATTTATTTTTTTTTAGCTATTAAATAGAGATTGTTACCAATCAAAAATTTTTCCTTTATGGCGAATCCAGATTTTTTCAGTTTTTCGGTAATATCATCGATCTGGTACGGCGTTACCAAAATGCCCTTTCGCATGCCCCAGGTGCAAATTCTGTTGGCGATGTTTCCGGAAAAGGAGTCCTTGTTAGGATAGATCAGAACATTGGTGTAGAAGTCCCTTCCGGGTTTTAGTACTCGGTACATTTCTTTTAACGCATGGTCCACTTCAGGAATACAGTGAAGGGCATTGGCCAAATTAATCGAATCAAACGAATTACTTGGATAGGGAAGATGAGAAGCATCTTCAATTTGTAATGTAAACCGTGATCCAACGAATTTATTTTTGGCACCGTCTAACATATCAGCCGAGTAGTCAAATCCAATGCCTGTCATCAACGGATTTCCACGAATGTAATGGTTCCATAAATCGGTCAGTTTTGCCAAAGTCCCTGTCCCAATTGCCGCCTCTAGGTGATTGCCTTCTAAATTTTTACGAAAAAAACCGATTTGGTTCCATAAAAAATCGTTGTAAGAAAAGGTTAAAATAAGAAAACCCCGAATGTCGTACCACCAAGTTGGAGATTCGTAGGCTTTCGCAATTTTAAGAAGTTTTTCGCCGTTTAAATTTGGTTTCACTTTTGGCCTTTGTTTTTAAAGAATAACTTTTAATGTATTCTTCTAGATTGTTGATGTAATTTTCCCATTGCGGGTTCTCAGTAGGTTTCAACGTGACCGCAAACTTTCCATTTTGTATAATGGCCGCAACTTCCGCCTTTATTGGAATTTTTTCGTCGGCAGAAATATCAATTTGTAAATTAACGGAATCGCCTTTTTGAATGGGAACCTGACAATAAATCAAAAGGCCCACCATTGACACATTCGCAATAAATATCGAATGAATGGAATTAGTGTTTTTGCTAATGTAAAAACCAGTTAAATTTACGACTCTGCGTGCATACCTTCGTCGCTCGGCCTGATTTTCCTCTAGGACCTTAACTACTTCCTCGTAGCTAGGATCTGCGTATGAATTTAGAATCTCCTTTTTTTCGTTTTCCGTTAGATTTTGAATGATTGCGGTTTTATTAATAAAAAAGTAATTCAGCATGTCCGGATTTAGAACGGGAAGTGAGGCTGTTTTAAAATTTCCGTCAGGCAAAACATGCAACTGGTTTCGATTGATATCATTGTAAATGCCATGCAGATTTTTAGACTTTTCCAATTGGTTGTAATGGCTAAAAAATAAATTTTGCTGCGCGTGAAGGTCGCAATACAGGACCGAGGAATGTTTTGCATTAACGAAGTCATATTTGAAATCTTCGACTATCGGGTGGAAAAAAAAGATCGCTTTGTAGTAATCGGATACCTTTTTATTTATGCAAATAACCCAATGGGTGGCGCCAAGATTTTCGACCGCAAAAAAATATAAAAATCGCGTCATGCCAAATAGTAAAGAATGATTTCGTCGGAATTCCCTTTTAATTGCTAAAGCAGAAATCTCTGCAACGCGTTTTTTACCCGTTTTAAACAGTTTTAAATCCACATTTGCTTCGACAGGAAGGCCAAAGGAAGAATCTAAAATATGGGTAACGGTTGCAACCACTTCTTTTCCTTTTTTTGCAATGATCATGGTAGAAGTGGGAAGTAAGTGGTATTTTGTTATTCTTAGATGGGTTTTATTGGCATCCATTAGGCCTTCATTTACGTAACTGTCGTAAAGCAGCTGGAAGCCCTGTTCAATTTCGTCTTTGGTAGTGGCAACCATAAAACGAAATTCGTTGACCGAGTCAGCACTGACGTTGATCATTTGCCTAATAATGGAAAATTTAATTTCATTGGGCAAAAGCGCCATTAGTTTCCATTGTAGTTTTCTAAACGAAAACATATATTAATTCCGCACCATGTTTAACCAAAGTTTCCCTCAATAGTATTTTCCTTTGCGTACTAAGAGTTTTAAAGTCTAGAACCAAGAGAATTTAGTTTTTGCGGAGCCGTTTTTGTATTGCGAGAAACAAAAACAGCTTTTAAAAATTTACGAAAGATTTTTATATGAATATCAATACAGAATCAGACTACATTCCCAAGAACTTTGCTATTCAGCAATTGCAATCAGAACATGAACTGCGATATTTAGAAAATGTCGTATTAAAGAATTTAAGACTCAAAAAATCACAAATTCAAATGAGTCGTAAATTAGGTTACAAATTTAACCTATACGGGAAGTGGGAGTCAGGCGCCAAAAAGTTAATGTGGAACGATTTGGTAAAAGTAATTAAATTTAATAAAATTCCTTTGGCCGATATTTTGGAAGATCATTATAAAATCTCAGATCCACAGAAAAAGTCAGAGGCGATTGTAATATTAAGACATTTTTTAGATTTCTATTTTCATAAAGATGCTAGGGCCATGTCGGAGTACTTGGAATCTTCCGAACCACAAATTCAACGGTGGACAAAAGGAACTACTAAAGTTCCTGCGCTGGTTGTTTTTAAACTATTAATTTATCGACCGCAGCATTTCGTACATTTTTTAGATAACCTACCTTTAAACAGTTTGGCGCCAGAAATAAAGGATGAGCTAGAAAGAATGAAAACGCTGGCGCAAGCACAGGTAACGGCCCCCTATAGCAGCGCAGTTCTGTATTTTCTAGAAACCACAGAGTATCAAAGTTTAACCAAACATAACCCGCAGCTCCTTCAGCAAAAACTGCAATTAACTGCAAAACAAGTAGAAACCGCATTACAGATTTTAAAAAATAATGATTCTGTCGAATTTGACGGAAATAAATATATTTTGAAAGAAAGATGTTTTGAATTTCCTGCTTCTGACTATCGAAAGACCATCCCCATGTTTCATTACTGGATATATCGAAGCATGTGTTATCTACAGGAAAAATTACATAATAATGTTCAAACTGAAGTTCCAAACGCTTCAAGTTTTCGGATATTTTCCGTGTCAAAAACGACAGCTGCTAAAATCACGGAAAAGATAAGACAAACTCATCACGAGATTTTACAACTGATTAAAGAAGATGATCATAAGGACCTTGTTGTCCGTGCTATCGTACTAAATCATTTTGGATTGGAGGAAAGTCCTCCGCATCAGATGGTTCCGGACGAGGAGTATGGGGCTAGATTAATTAAAAGGTGACTAGCCCAACGTGGAAAGATTAATGTTGTTTTAACCAATCTAATACTTCTTTGGCATGGCCTTCGGCTTTGACCTTGATCCATTCGTTCATCAGTTTGCCCTTTTCGTCGATGACAAAAGTACTTCTGACGATTCCCATTACTTTTTTCCCATACATATTTTTTTCTTTAATTACGTCAAAGATTTTACAAATCTTTTCGTCTTCGTCAGAAATCAAATCGACTTTGTAACATTCTTTTTCTTTAAATTTTTCATGCGATTTCATGCTGTCTCTAGAAATGCCGAAGACCGCTGTGTTTAATTTATCAAACTGTGCTTTCAATTTAGTAAATTCATGCCCTTCAGTTGTACAACCCGGTGTTGCATCTTTCGGATAAAAATACAAAACAACTTTTTTACCCTTAAAGTCAGAGAGTTTAAAATTTTCTATTCCCGTAGCCGGGGCACTAAAATTAGGTACTGGATCTTTGATGTTTATTTTTTTCATGAAACTAAAATATAATTTTTAGTATTTTACAGCAATAGAAATTTATAAACTTTTTATCAAATCCCATTGTTTGGTTAGGGCGGTATTAGGCAGTCCCGCTTGGCTGACCTTTTTCATTAGTGGAAATTCAGATGCTTCCCCCATGGCCCAACTTTGATCTGCGGCTGGATTATAACTTCTGCTATCAACTATATGGTAACGATTCAAAATAACTTGGCCATTCTGGATTTGTTTTGAAACTAATGCGTGAACTTCAGCTTTTAAGTCCGTTGGAATAGCAAATCCTGAATACTGGCTCCACCTGGCCAAAAAATAATATCCGCGGAGAAAATCATATTCGTAGAATCTGGGAAACCGAATCTCCAGCCAATCCTTGTCGATGACTTCCCCATTAGAAAGTTTGCGGAATAACTTTTGTCTTAATAAGTACTGGGCACCTTTATCTACAAATTCAAACTCCTCTTTGCTAAGTTCACCATTCCGGCAAAAGAAGATGGCCTCTAAGCAGGGTAATGTCGATACAATAGAACTTTTAGGAGGAGTTTTTGTATAGGCGGCCTCATCACAATTTAACCCACCATCACTTATTTGATATTTTAAAAACCAAGGTCTGATCCATGGTAATTTCTGATCTAACTGCGGATCCCGCGCAAACAAAACTTGATAGATGCTTCCCAAAGCACAGTGACAAGCAATTTGTCTACGGGGGTCTGTACCTGCGGGAACTTCTTCCATGGTTAGCGGAAAAGTTTTCAGATAATGATTTTGCACCGTTGTAATCATTTTATTTATTGCGATCTGCGGAATCTTATCTGTTTCACCCAGTTCATGCATTAGAAGCATATGCCACCAAGGCGTATCCCATTTCGGCCAATAAGGATCACGTTCAATACTGGCCAAGGCCGCAGGCGAAGAAAGGTAGTCGATAGAGTGATTTAGTTCTGTGTGCATTAACAAACCTTTTAGTATTGTTTTTCGGTTTTGGATATGGAAATCTTGATATTAAGATCGAAACCAACTCCAATGCGTAAAATGCGTAGGCGGGTTCGTTTGACTCAGCCAAGGATAGTCCATCATTATCCAATTCTTTATGCCCCGACCCCGCGCAATTACTTGAATCGGTTTTTCCAACGCGAGTATTCGCAATTTTTCTAAAACGCAGTCGGCGTCTTTTTTAGAACCAAAATCATAGATAAAATACAAATCGGCCGGAGGAATCAAAACATTGGGAGCTGCCAGATCGAGGGCATAAACTTCAGCATTCTGAAAATTCCATTTTTTGTAAATTCTGTTTGCTTCGATGGCGCGTTCGTTAACAATTTCATACCCTGTGAATCGCATCCGAGGACGTGTTATTGCCAAGGTAATTCCCATTCTTCCATAGGCGGCACCAATATCGATCCAATGGTCTGTTTCTTTTGGTTGGGTCACTTTGATCATTTCCAAGATTTCCGAATAGGGAGTTTGCATAGAATGGACATCCAGTCCAATCCACATTTGTTTTTCAGATTCGGAATGGGAATGGGATTCTGATTTAAATTTCTCATTCAGCGCATTTTCCAATGGTTGATATTGGAAATCTAATAACTGGTCTATTTGCGCCGAATGGATTTTGGCTGCAGCGTAGGAAGTCGGTATTGCATTTAATCGTTGAAGTACTTTGTCGATCAATTAGAACTCTCTTTAGTCTATCAGATCCAGATTTGCATAAATAGCCGGTAGTCTTAAAAAAAAGCGACCGAAGCGAGGAAAGACCTTTCTAGTTTTTGCGATCATAACGCCCTTATAACGTTCATAGTCTTCGGTAAAATGGGCCGCATTAACCATAGGTCCTACCAGACGTGCGGTGTAGTCATGACGAAAAAGTAAATTTTGAGAATTGAAATAAAAAGTCTGTAACTGAGAATGGGTTCTCCAGGTGACTGGAAAACGGATTTTAAAGGTGGAACCCTTTTCCGAAAGTTTGAAATCCACTAAATCAAATTGGGCTAAAATAAATGGGTAAGACATGTAGTTAACCAACGCATATCCAAAAAAATACAGTGCATGCAGCGGCGACCATTGCTCGAATAGCTTTCTGGAAAAAAGGTCTCTACCTTCCGGATATAATTGTTTTGAAAGTCCGGACATCAACTGTCCGTTTCTATAGTAATCGGTATGGGCGTCATATTTAAAATGGACTTCTAAGGATTTAGTATCGACTTGGATTTGATTTGGAGTAAAAAATCGACGATGTAAGCCTTTTATGAAAAGCAAAAAACCATAAAATCTGCTAAATTTAACAGAAACTTCGGTAAGTTTTTCCCAAGCGGTCCACCCGCCATGAGCCACGATGCATTTTTCAAGTTGCGCTTTAGAATCTGGGTTCCAAGTAGAGTTATACATCAGAAATCAATACTGGCATCTACTTGAGAAACCTGTCAATCGGTGTTTAAATTGTTAAATGATTCAATTACAAAATGAAATTCAGTTTGAAGACATACGAATTCGTACCGCTAGCGGAATGTTTTTGTTTAAGAACAGATTATTTTTAGTGTGCGATGATCAATTTGGCATTTTCGAATGGATTGAAAAAAGTGGTTGGAATTTTTATCAATGGGAAAAAACTCCAGAGATGGGTTTATCCTACCTGCAGCAAAAGAAAATTAAATTGGATTTGGAATGTATAGGGCTTACTTCAGCTGGTGAAAAAATTTTGGCCTTTCCGTCCG
>JAYVAZ010000580.1:0-1948 GCA_043750675.1 Pseudobdellovibrionaceae bacterium
TGGGAGTTAAATTGGCCAAAGCCATGGGTTGTCAGGTCACGGTACTTAGCACCTCCGAATCTAAAATTAATGATGCCCTGAAACTGGGAGCCCATGACGTTATTGTTACAAAAAATCCGGATCAATTAACAAAAAATAAAAACCGCTTTGATCTGATCTTGAATACTATTTCCGCGCCTCACAGTTACGATGCCTATTTAGGTATGTTGAAATTAGACGGGGCAATGGTTTTGTTGGGCCTACCACCGGGACAAAACATCTCGGCCGGAAGTTTGATAACGAAAAGAAGAAGTTTGGCCGGTTCCCTGATTGGGGGAATAAAGGAAACGCAAGAAATGTTGGATTTCTGCGGGAAACATGGAATAGCTTCTGACATAGAATTGATACCTATACAAAAGGTCAATGAGGCCTACGTTCGTATGGTAAAAAATGATGTGAAATATCGATTCGTAATCGATATGAAGTCATTAACCTAACGGCCTTCAACTACAAATTATCTAAGGCTTTTTGAACTGCAGCTTGGACACGGGCCGAATCAAATCCAGGTTTGACTTTTAGTTTGGCCTTAGCGGCCTTACCGTCAACAGTTAATTCTACATCTTGTGCAAGACCTTCGCAGCTGATCCCTTGCGAATTTATGTTTAATGTTAAATTTTGTCCCGCACCTGCATCTAAACCTAGGACCATATTCAAACCAGGATTAGTACCACCAGGAACGATGACCTTTGCGGTGATTGTTTCGCCGGGAGTAAGGTAAAACGCAAATGGAATTGAAGTCACATTTCCGTTTTCTAAGTAAATTGTTCCACCCGAACTGCGTGCCACGTTTCCATTCGAGTAGTAATAGGTCCCACCGTTGCTTTTTAAGACATTACCGTTTTCGTAATAAACCGTATCTCCCGAGCTTCTAAAAACGTTCCCATTTCCATAATAAATAGTTCCGCCATTAGAAACAAAGACACTTCCATTTTTAAAGTAAACCGTTCCACCGGTAGACATCAAAACGTTTCCAGTCGAGTAATAAATCGTTTTGTTTCCACAATCCAATTCCCAGGCAGCTGCGGTTATTGAAGTCGCTAAAGCAATTATAAAAGCGCATACAGTGATTACCGTTTTTAATATCATATTCATAAAAATTCCCCCGTTAAGAAATCGATCAAACACAGTCTGGTAATAGCAAAGCGGTGTTTTGTATTCAAACAAAAAGCGGAATGTATAGATAAAATAAAGGTTAAGACTTCTCCTAAAACGCCGATAAGAGACTTATGTCAAAGTCTCTGGCCAAATATCATGCGCGATCACCACGTTACATCTTGCAACCAATTGACGAGCAGTTAATTCGGATCGCCGGCCCTTTGCAAACGCCTTGGGAAGAAGGCACTGAAATTCAAAATATCTCTCTGACTGGTCTTGCCTTTACTGCGGCTCCGGATCTATGCCCCATAGTTGGCGAATTTATCAAAATTGAATTTGAGGTTCCTAATAGCAAAAAGATGGCTTGCAACGCCCTGGTTGTTCGATTGGAAAAACTGACCGAAAAAAAAATGATTTTAGTTGGAGTCAAATTCATTAAACTCGATGTGGCCCATCGAATTGTTTTAGCGCAGAACTTGGCTAAAAAACTTAAAAGTCAGCAAACCAGAGAATACGATTTCGAAATCAATAAAAATGACCTATTTTCAAAACGTAAAGCCAAAGCTTGGACTTATGCTACTTTAATGATGTTAGTCCTATTTGGGATGATGTATTTCTTTGCCTAAACGGCTAATTTAGCAATCTGCTCTAAAAGAGCGCTACATTGATCGCTC
Source organism: Pseudobdellovibrionaceae bacterium (assembly GCA_043750675.1). GTDB lineage: Bacteria > Bdellovibrionota > Bdellovibrionia > Bdellovibrionales > Bdellovibrionaceae > JAYSSX01. Next base: position 1,809 of record JAYVAZ010000580.1, read on the forward strand.
TGAAAGAGCGTTACATAGAGCGTGCGACTAATTTTTCCAATACCTTCTCAGCAGCGGCATCTTGAATGGTATCGACGAGACGTCCTGGAATCCGCGTTCCGATCCGCATATTCCCGCGCATTACGATGCCAACGAACTGG
>JAYVAZ010000581.1:0-11340 GCA_043750675.1 Pseudobdellovibrionaceae bacterium
CGCCTCATAATAAAACGTCCCGCAGATCCAGGGTCTGAACTTTCTCAATTTGGGATTTAAAAGTCGTGTTTTCGAAGCGAATTAATCGTAGATTTAAAACCGATTTTTACGATTTTTTCTAGGATCTGCGGATTTAGGCTGAAGTGATCTACGAAAAACATTTCATGATTTTGAGGTCTAGGCGAAATATAAATGTAATCAACGTTGGGTTTATAGTTTACCCGGCGCTGAATAATTTCTAAAACTTTTTGTTTATGTTTTTCAGGCAAACCTTCACTTTTGAAGTAACCATCGATGGCCTGATAAATGGAACGAATGTCATTTTGGTAACTAATATGTTTTTCAATTTTTTGCTGAATAACTTGGTACAGGGCCTGATTTAAAATAGCCGGAATTCCATAATTATGAAGACTGCCCATCTCTTCATTGAAATGGTAGGGCTGGACTGAATAACTGGAGATGACTAGGTCTGCTCCATGATCGGCCGCAATATGAGCCGACAACGTTTCTCTAATTTCACCATCAAAGTAAAAGATTTCTTTGCCATCCTCATTCTTAATCCCGTATGGCGCAAAGACGGGCGGCAAACTAATCGAGGCTGCTACGGCCTGACTAATCGAAGCGTGACTAACCAACATCTGTTTATCTGTTTTAGAAGTCTCTAGATAAGGACCAAAGATTACTTTTCTAGAGTGATTAAGTTGAGTACCCACTATAAACAGATCAACACCTAACTGTTTGAAATCATTGTGAGTAAGCGCGTGACTACGCAGATATTTTTCCAAACCTTTGGTGGTGAATAGGCCGTTCACTTTGAATTTATCTTTGAGAAAAGATTCTAAGCCACCCTTTACCAAAGTTTTCCGCATCAATGTATTGGGTATTGATTTCAGTATGTTTACGCCATTAATGGAAAAGATGTCGCGATATTTAATCGGGTTTAGTTCATCACTTTTCTTATTTGAAAAGACTTTGTTTTGACCGGCCCCCACCTCGAAAGCATTCACTAAAGCTTCCAAACTATACCCAGCCGAAAGGATAGCGCAAACAAATGCGCCGGCACTAGAGCCGACATAAGTTCGGATGGTATAGGGGTCGTCATCTGGGAAATTTTTATTTACTTCATCTTTAGTTCCACCGGCAAATTTGAAACCTTTTTCCTTTAAGGCTAAACAAACACCAATATGAAAAGCGGCGGCTTTGATGCCTCCTCCACTTAATACTAATGCTATTTTTTTCTTATTCTTTATCTTCATGACTACCCTAAACAACAGCTTAGCCAGACTTAAAAGGATTGTCCAACTGCTGAGTAGTTAATATGTTGATAGTCAGGTTAACCGTATTGCATTAAGTCCAAAGTCTGGATAGTCATGTCAAAATTGACAGACGTCGCTTCTATGCTACAGTTGATTAAGCAAAGGAGTGTGATAGGTGAGCATAGCATGGCTACCCTTAACAGAATATTCATCGAAATATAGAGTTAGTATTAGCACTCTTCGACGACGTATTAAAGACGAGGCTATCCAATATAAATTTGAGGATGGTAAGTATTTTATCGGAGACGAGCCGATCAGCGCAAATCAAAAAGTCCATCGCCCCTCCCAATTAAAAAGCGAAGACGGATTGATAAGCATGACTGGCGAAAAAAAGACGGTGATGGAGAGAGCCCCCTTCTTCGGATTGAATTTAGATTTCCAAGAAGACACTCATAAAAATCAGGGGCTTCAGAATTTAGATCTGCAAAAGGCGACTCGAGTAAAGGAAGACGAACTATCTTCCAAACATTTAGAGTCTCTTTTTACGACAGATCATTCTCTTGCGCAGGAGAAAAAATTCTATGGCAGCGAAATGAAGCCGGAACGATCTTATGAAAGACAAAATTTTTCTAAGTCACCGGTCGATTTTCAGCCAATTACTTTTCAGCCTTCGGCGGTAAGTACCGCTTCAGGAGGCCTATCGTTTTCCAACCGGACCCGAATGAACTCTGCATTAGCGGCAACCGCAGCAATTAGAAACGATGAGCCGATTTTAAATGAAGCCAACAAATTGTTGGGTGAACTAAAAAAGGCTTACACCTTAGTTCTTCAGGAAAAAGAAGAACAGATTTTGAAGTTACGCCAAGAAAATGCTGACCTAAAAACCTACGTTAAAGCCCTTGAATCAGAAAATGAACGACTACAAAAAAACAAAACCCAGAACGATTTGTGGATTCTGGGTTAAGTGAAAGTTCTAAATTACTTCTCTGTGCAAACAACGTCTAAAACTGAATAAGCACCCCAATTACCTGTGCTGTGATCGTACATGTCAGACAATAGTGATTTTACAGTGACGTCATATTGTGGGTAATGATTTGGGTACTGAGAGTCTTTACTTTCCAAGCGAATATCAAAATAAAGATCTGTGATCCCGTTATCAACCTTTACGATATCTTGCTGATAAGAAAGTTGGGTTAACTCCTTGTAGATTCCGCAACGACTTTGAACGGCTAGTTCAATGGCTTCTTGATGTCGTAATTCAAAAGTCGAGTTTTGGATAAGCGCATTGGCGTTTACTGACAACAAAAGGGCGGCCGAAAAAAGAATGGTTTTCATGGGATCTCCTGTGAAATATTTAATTTGTTGGGAATATATATCCCAAATAGGTCCATCCGTCTGTCAAAGTTGGGTCATGATTGCTGAAAATGATTTTAATCGTTAGTAGATGTATTTTTTACCGAAAATAACGTTTCCGGATCAAAAGATGATTGAGCACAGACCAAATTGAAGCTAAAAGAAGCCTTGAAAAATACTAAACAAGGATCACCAATATGAAAATTTTAGCCGCTCTAATGACTCTTCTTTTAAGTACTTCAACTTTGGCAAACTCTCGACTGGTTTGTGTTACCAGCGATTCAGAATATCCGGGGGTAAAGCTATCTTTAGAAGCTACACTACCTACACCCGAATTAGTGAATCAGATTAAATTTACTGAAACTTCTGAAGACGGTACGTTGAAGGTTTGGTTTGATGTTAATGCAGAAGTTCCTTTTAATATTTACGTATTTTCTAATGGCAAAAGCATTCCTCACTTCGAATATACTGATCCAAAAAATAGCAATGATTCACTTCTAGTTATGTTTTCCGAGGATATGTTCCAAGCGGAACTTAATTTTTCAAAAGGCGATACTTTTAGTGCTATTCCCGTGACTATGGACTGCACCACGACCCAAGAATAGTAATCGTTTTGCTGTTTTTGATTAGAACCAAAGAACCTGAAAAAAGAAAAACCGACAGAAAGCCTTGGTTTTTTAGGCCAAGAAAATAAGTCGGTTTTTTATTATACAAAGCTGGTCTTTAAGCAGCCCTGCAATATTTTATTATATTATGCGGCGCTAGCTGCCGTTGGGTTTTTACCCTTTTTTCCTGTTTTTGGAGACGTTGGTTTCTTCTGACCCTTTGCATTTCTATCAAATGCTACCGCAAAAACCTCATCTAAATTTTCAACTAAAATGAAATTCATTTTATTTTTAAATTCAGTTGGAATATCGCTTAAGTCTTTCGCGTTCGCTAAAGGGATAATAATATCTTTAATTCCTTGATTTAACGCGGCTAAAGATTTCTCACGAATTCCACCGACTGGAAGAACGCGACCTTGTAAAGTCACTTCACCTGTCATCGCAATATCATGTCTAACCGGAGTATCCGTCATCAAACTTACCAAAGCAGTGGATAAAGTTACACCTGCTGAAGGTCCGTCTTTTGGAATAGCGCCGGCTGGTAAATGGACATGGATATCCCATTTATCAAAGAAATCATCTGGAATGTTTAATTCAGCCATGTGAGCTCGAGCATAAGTTAATGCCGCGTGCGCACTTTCTTTCATTACATCACCTAATTGTCCAGTTAGATGTAAAGCGCCCTTACCTTTGTACTTCAAAGTTTCTACATATAGAACTTCACCACCAGCTTGAGTCCAAGCCAGACCAGTCACAACGCCTACTTGTGAGTCCGCCAGTTTCTCGTCACGTAAAAACCTTGGAGGACCAAGTAATTCAGGAACAGTGATATCATTTACTTCAATGAAATTCTTTTCACCTAAAACAACCATTTTGGCTACTTTTCGGCAAATAGAACCTACTTCTCTTTCTAGGTTTCGTAAACCCGCCTCACGAGTATAGTGGGCGATTAGGTATTTGATACCTTCATCAGTAAAAGAAATGTTTTCTTTGGTGATACCATTTTGATCAATCTGTCTGTCGATCAAATGTTTTTTGGTAATTAATAATTTATCGTTTTCAGTGTACCCAGAGATATGGATCACTTCCATACGATCTCTTAAAGCTGGGGGTACATTTTCCAAAACGTTTGATGTTGCAATAAATAGTACATTGCTTAAATCAAAGTCTACATTCAGATAATTATCACGAAATGTTGAATTTTGTTCTGGATCAAGGACCTCTAACATCGCAGCACTAGGGTCACCGCGGAAATCGCTGCCTAATTTATCTACTTCATCTAAAACGATAACTGGATTATTAGTTTTTACTTGGCGTAAAGCTTGAATAATTTTTCCTGGCATTGCACCGACATAAGTACGACGATGACCACGAATTTCAGCCTCATCTTTTACTCCGCCTAAAGCAACTCGGAAATATTCTCTTCCCATTGCTCTAGCAATCGACTTACCAAGAGAAGTTTTACCAACACCTGGAGGGCCCGAAAAACAAAGGATTGGCCCTTTGATTGTATTTTTTAATTTTCTTACCGCTAAGAATTCTAGAATACGATCTTTTGCCTTTTGTAAGTCATAATGATCATCATCTAAAATTTCTTTTGCAATTTTTAGATCTAAAACATCTTCAGTTTTTTTATTCCAAGGTAAATCAACCATCCAATCTAGATAGGTTCTTACCATAGAAGCTTCTGAAGCGTCTGGATGCATTCTTTCTAGACGAGAAAGCTGTTTGATCGCTTCAGTTTCCACAGCAGCAGGCATTCCTGAGTTGTGAACTTTTTCTCGTAACTCTTCCATCTCTTCAGTTTTGGTATCGTTTTCACCAAGTTCACTTTTTATAGCGCGCATTTGTTCGCGTAAAAAGTATTCTCTTTGTGTTTTAGACATATCGTCTTTAGGAGTTCCGCGCATTTTTGATTGCATGGAAACAACTTCCAACTCTGAAGCTAAAATTTCATTTACATATTTTAGCCGTTCTTTAGGATCGTTAGTTTCTAAAACTTTCTGAGCATCCTGAACTTTTATTCCTAGATTGCTGGCAATTAAATCAGCCAGACGACCTGGATCTGTCACATCATCTAATACTAATAAGATATCCGGAGCTAAAACTTTGCCTAGGGCAATAATCTTTTCTATATGTTCTTTAGCGGTGCGGATTAAAGCTTCAACTTCTACATTTGGAAGTGCAATAGGAGTCTCTTCAATTTTTTCAATATTAACTTCAAAACTCGGAGCTGTTTTTGCGTAATCTTTGATTCTACCCTTAGCCACGCCCTGAATAAGGATTTTTACCCTACCATCAGATAGGCGACGCATACGACGAATGATCGCTATGGTTCCTAATTCGTAAATGGTCTCTGGTGTTGGGTTATCTTCAGTCATTTCTTTTTGAGAGGCCAAAAAGATTAGTCGATTTTTTGCTAGTGCTTCTTCTACTGAACGAATCGAGGCATCTCGTCCTACAAACAATGGAAGAACCATGTAAGGAAATACGACTATATCTCGAACTGGCAAAAGAGGAAGTGTCGCTGGAATATCTAGAACTTTGTCATCAAAACTCATAAAGCTGCTCCGCTTGCTACGGGTTGGGTGTTGTTGCTTAATGAATTCTTCGGTTTTAAATGTTTGGGGCTTTAAGAAAAAATGAAAATAACAGGTCCGGAATTTCTAACGTCCTTGGCGGAGTAGGCTCGTCCTAAGAGAAATCTTGGATATTAGTTTAGTTTGTTGCGAGGATCTTCTTGCTCTTCTTTGCATTCAATACATAGAGAAGCCAGAGGTCTAGCCTTAAGTCTTTTAGATTCTATGTCACAACCACATGATTCACAAAGGCCGTAAGTTCGCATAGAAACTTTTGCCAAAGTTTTTTCAATTTCCAATAAAGTTAATCGATCACGCTCATGCAAATGAATTGAAACATTATTTGATAGATCACTAGAAATCAGTTCTGACTCGTCAGGAACATGATGTTTTTCCAATGACTGTTCATTTAAAAATTCATTGGTCTTATTCAGAATGGCGCTCTTCTGTTCTAACAAATGAAGTTTGAATTCGTGTAGATCGGTTGAAGTCATCTGAATATCCCCTCTCTGATGATATAAACCGTTTATGGCGCGATCATATTGTTTTCAGAGAGGGAGTCACTAAAATAAAACATATGCTGAAACAATATGCTAAATTTTTTGCGCCCTGCAATTGAGTTATCCACAAATTATTTCGACGCGTTTTTTAATTTTAACATTTCACGGATTTCTGCACCTTCAATACTCAATCGCGTAAATGGCAGCGCCCGCAAACGCTGTATCTCTATAGGCTCCTGCGTCTCTTCGCAGATACCGAAAGAACCTTTTTCTATTCGACCAAGAGCTAGCTCGACCTCTAAAAGTTGAAATCGAGTTCTTTCGTGAGAAATTAAAACCATCTTTTCGTTGATTTCTGAGACTGTTAAATCAACTTCATCTCCCGAAGATTTATTGATAGTAGACAATTCATACTGCTGCGCTTTGGCTAGGTTTAGGAGATCCGCCTTCAAAGATAATAATTTTTTTTTGCACTCAACAATAAAATCTTTTTCAAACTGTTGCATAGACCCCTCCTGCAATTGTTTTCAGACAATTCACCGTCAATGAAATTCTCAATGACGCTGATGCTTGGCCATAGGACGTTAAGCAGATAAGACTGGGTTAAAAGATCTTGTGATTTTTAGGGGTTAGCCAATTATGGGCACTAATATAAAAAATTTACTTTTTGAATGGAACAATATTTCCATTACTAACAGACAGTGCCATCACTGGACGAATGATTTCACGATCTTCATTTACGGTTAATTTCCCCACTGAACCGGGAAGATCCTTGAGGGTGTTAAGGGCTTTAGTCAGGCTTTCCCGACTGGAGTTCCCAGCCGTGATCAAATGTCTCAGCATTAAAGCCGAATCATAACCTTGGATTTCAAAAATTCCAGGCTCTTCATTAAATAGACTTTTATAATCACGAACAAATTCGGACTGGATAAACCTTTGGTCTGAAGAAATGAAGCTATCAACAAATACCAGCTGCGAAGCATTGGCCCCAGCACGTTTAGACAACTGCGGACTGTTCCAAATATTTGTACCTAATAGATAAATTGATTTTACGTTGTTAAAAGAAAGCATGGCAGAGATCTGGCCCATGGCTTTTACGTTATCGGGAATAAATATCGCTTCGAAATCTACGATGGGTGGTAACAGGTCTTCGGGCGGGGAATTGCGTGCACTCTTTTTTGTTTGTGCCTCAGCCCACTCCTGTAAATGCATCTTATATTCATCCGCACGTGCTTCGATATAGTAGGTTCCTACCAGTCTCTGAATGGGTTCTTTAAAATCAGTCTCTTTGTCAGAATAGGTCTGGATCGCCGTAACCAGTCCGCCGCGAGCACGCACCTCGTCCCAAAAAAGGTTAGTGAACTCTACTCCATATTGATCATTCGGATACAAAATAGCAAATTTCTTTAAACCCAGATCTTCCATCGCGGTACGAACTAATTCGCGTACCTGCATTTGGCTGGTCATTGAATTTCTAAAAACAGTCGAACCGACTTCTGTGATGCCAGCCTTTTGCGATAATGCAATGCTAGGTACGCCTAAGTCCAAAGTCTTGGCGGCAACCGCATTGGCTGTTTTACTTAATAGGCTGCCAATTACGGCGATGACGTGGTCTTCTTTAACCATTTTTTCGACACCCCGACGAGCCTGATCTGGACTGCCTTCGCTGTCGATTACAGAAAGTTTATAAGGACTAGGGTTTGCTCCATAAAGGCCTAAACCCATTTCGATTCCACGTAATGTCTTTTGCGAAATAGAATTATATTTGCCGGTCAAAGGTAAAACCACACCAATGTTTTTTGGCTCTACTCTTCTTAAAGAATCTAATTGCGAAAGCATATCCAAAGCTCTTGCCCCGAGGTCACTGTTAGGAGCTAAAGAATTAACCATCGAATAATTCTTTCTGGCTGTGTCCAAATCCTTTTTATCAATTGCAATATCAGCTAAACGAAACAAGGCACTGGCCTTGTAGTTAAGGATTTGCATTTTTTCACTAACGTATTTTAATTGATCTTCATTTAATTTGCTGTCGATAAAATCCTGACCCTTAATTTTAAAGGCAGTATGATCTTTCGCTAGCTTGGTCTGCGATAAGGCGGTCTCAATAGTTTCTAAAGCGCCTAAATAATCGGATAGGTACTCAAATGATCGAATTCGATAATTAGTCACTTCCAGCAGTTGAGTTTCATTGAGTTCATTTGGATTCGATATAACCTGTCCACTAAGGTCTAAGGTCTCAATGTGCCGATTAGCGCGGATACTAGATCTTAAAGCCCAAAGTTTAATTTCTAAATCTTTGGCCCTATCTTTGTTTTGTTCAGAAGCAGTTATGTAATAATCAAAAGCTTTATTGAATTCTTTTTCTTTATAAAAACGATGACCTTGGCTAACCATTTGTTCGGCAGTTAAATTACTAGGAATTTGAATTCGTTGGACTTTTGTTTTTTGTGGATTTACTTCCACGCGGCCCATCTTTTTTGTTTCTAACTGCGCGCAGGCCGACAAAAACAAAAAAGCAATAACTAGACATTTCATTTTTTAACTTTCATGTACTGATTGAGTTTATCTTTAAAGGCTTTGATTCGAGGAGTATCACTGCCTTGTTTCGCAAATTCCGTTAAGAGTTCTTTTTGTTTCGAACTTAAACTATCTGGCGTATCAACAAGTATTTTTACTAGAAGATCTCCAGAACCAAAACCGTCTGACTTAGACATCCCTTTCCCTTTAACTCGAAGCACTTGGCCCGAATGTGTGCCCGCTGGAACCTTTAAGGACAAACGACCACTTAGAGTAGGAATTTCAACTTCGGACCCAAAGGCCGCATCAACAAAGCTAATGGGAAGATCTAAATTTAAATCATCATCATGACGGGTAAATAACTCATGATCCAAAATATTTACAATTACGTAAAGATCGCCAGGACCACCACTGGTTGCTCCGGCAGGAGGTGTATCTCCTTCATTGGATAATTTTAAACGCTGTCCCTGTTTAATTCCGGCCGGAATTTTCACGGACAACTTAGCATTTTCATCTTTACCTGATTTTTGACGAACGAAAGAAATGACCTTATCGGTGCCCTTAGCTGCGTCTTCTAAACTTATATTCAAAGTATATCTTAAATCAGCACCACGGACTTTTTTGGGGCCTCGCTGGAACCCTCGTCCCGCACCACCCGAACTAAATACATCTCCGAAAAGATCGCCAAAGATATCCTGAAAAGATTCTTGTCCTTGCTGCTGACCACGAAAACCGCCAAAACCGGCGCCACCACCTCGGGAAAAACCTTCAAAAGGATTTCCACCTGGACCGCCACCATACTGGCCAGAAAAATCGCTACCAGCATGACCAAACTGATTGTACAAATCGCGCTTTTTGGGATCACTCAAGGTTTCGTAGGCCTCGGTAATTTCTTTAAATTTTTCTTCCGCTTTTTTATTACCGGGATTTTTATCCGGATGGAACTTCATAGCAAGCTTACGATAAGATTTTTTGATCTCATCCTCAGATGCGTTTCGAGGTACATCTAAAACTGTATAAAAATCCTGTTTAGCCATTTCTTTAACGACCTATTTTATTGTGACGGTTTTTTTGCAACCATAACTTGTCCGGGTCGAACTAGTTTTTCGTGCAACTTGTAAGGCTTTTTAAAAATCTTTGAAATCATTCCTTCGGGAACAGCAGTAGTTTCTTCCGCGCCCAAAGCTTCGTGAAGGTGCGGATCGAAAGCTTTTCCCATTGTGTCCACCTCCTGAACGCCATGTCTTTGTAATAAAGACTTCAACTCGGCCGACGTCATTTCGATACCTTTGACAAAGTTTGGAAAATTTTCGGTAGTTGTTTTGGTTTCCAGTGCCCGCTCAAAATTATCAAGTACACCTAATAAATCTCGAATTAATCTTTCGGCCCCGAAACGAACCAAGTCAGATCTTTCTTTAATGGCGTTTCTTTTGTAGTTTTCAAATTCGGCCTTTAGGTAAAGATACTCATTTTTAGTATTCTCTAACTGTACGGACAGTTCTTCGATTTTTTTGCGATCGCCGAACGACAACACCTCATCAGTGCCATCAATTCCATTACCATTAAATGCGCCACTATTTTCGATTGGGAAATCCGAATCAGATCCTTTTTTTTCGCTCACAAAAAGCCTCCAGCAAGAAAGATGAACTTAACTAAAAAGATGAGTTTAAACAACAAAAAGTCAAGATAGCCCAGGGATTAGGAGCCCCGGGAAACGTATAAAATGCATTAGATCTCGTTAGCTAAAAATGTCAAAGCAGCAAACACTTGGTTGCTTAAATGAACACCTTCGTTAGTCAGTTGATACCGATTATTTTCCAGCATTAACAAGCCTTCTTCCTGCTTTTGTTTTAAAACAGATAAAACTTTATTAGCAGTTGACGTGCTGAATTTATTAACCAAATCCTCTGTATTAATTCCCTCGGCACGACGCAACGAGATATGGCAGAAGTCAGTCAAAGACTGATGTTTTTCCAGAATTTCGAAATGGTCCTTGGGAAGAAATTCGTTAAAGTGGGTCCAGGGCTTTTCCTTTAGCGACTGAATAAAAGGCACATAATCCTGAATTGAATTTTGATTCCAGAATCGCGTGCCCCAGCCTGGATGATTCATATACGAATGGGCGCTTAGTCCCACGCCCCAATAATTAGCGTCATCCCAATAAAGTCGATTATGCTTAGATTCAAAGCCTTTTTTACTGTAATTTGAAATTTCGTAACGGTGATAATCAAGATCCACTAACCGCTCATGAATTAATTGAAACATTTTAATTTGTTCTTCATCAAGAGGTCGATTTTTATTAAGAAAATGGTCCTCCTTTAGAGTCAGGCAATAAGGGCTAATATGGGCTGGTTCAAAGTCAGCAATCATTTTTAGGTCGTGCTCTAAATCAGCGAGGGTTTGATTAGGCAGCGCAAATAAGACGTCAAATGAATAATTAATGTTGTACGATTTTAAAAACTCTAAAGTCTCTATGGTTTGCTTTGAATTGTGCTCCCGACCCAGCTTTTTTAGTTGCGTGTCATTAAAT
>JAYVAZ010000582.1:0-2771 GCA_043750675.1 Pseudobdellovibrionaceae bacterium
GAAAATTGAATACCTAGCTGCGATGAATAAACTTTTAGAAAAGTTCCTCGCTGATCTTGATGGCTTTGTAAATCAAACATTTGCAAACCGGGAATGGAAAAGTCGTATTTTTTATTTATAGGCATAAATACAATTTTTAATTCCGTTTTCCAAAGAGATTTTTGCACGCCAATCCGGAAGACTCGGGTAAATATGTTTTGGCTGCATTTGAATATTTTGTGGATAAGGTTTCTTTCCAACTAGGACGGACTTAGAATTTCCGGTAAATTCGGTAATTAATTTTATCACTTCAATCAAAGGGAACTCTTTGGAATGGCAAAGTTCAAAATTTTTAAAAACTTTTTGTTTTTCGTTTAGAATCAGATCTACGGATTTTTGCAATCCCGAAACAACATCATCTATGTAAGTTAGATTTACTACTTGCTGGGCGGCAGTGGTTTCTATCACTTTCTGCTTTACGCAGGCATCTAGCAGTAAAGAAATAATTTTGCCGCGGTTATCCTCTGGGCCAAATACATCGTATAAAGTCAGATTATAAACCTTCATCTGAAATTTGTTGGAATAAAATTTCAGTATTTCCGCAAAGGCATTCTTAGTAGCCGCATACAGATTTACCGGACCCATTTCTTGGCTGAAATTTTGCCAATAACTTTCGATATTTATAAAACTAGAAATGCCTGACTGACTACAGGCCTCCAACAACAAGCTGGGCCATTTCACATTGCTTGAAATTAAGGTTTCAATGTCAGGAACTTTATGATCCTGAGTATAAAAAGTACCCAGATGTAAAACCAAATCCGGTCTATAGGTGGTTAGTTTTCTTTGGATTTGTTCAAATGTTTCGGTATGCGACAAGGAAATAAAATCGAAGAAATAAAGGCTTCCTTTGGTGAAATGGCTACCAATAAAGCCACTTGCTCCAGTTACAGCAATTTTTATTTTCTTTTTATCCATGAAAGCAGTAGTATCAGACAATTTTGTTATTCACAAGACAGGAGCGATCCTTCTTTTTACCGGCTGGAGGAAAAATGAAGGCTGTGATACTTGCTGGCGGTTTAGGAACAAGACTTTCAGAAGAAACCGATCTAAAGCCAAAACCGATGGTGGAAATAGGTGGAAAACCTATTTTGTGGCACATTATGAAAAACTATTCGGCCTATGGCATTAATGATTTTATTATTTGCTGTGGTTATAAATCCTACGTTGTTAAGGAGTATTTTGCGAATTACTTTTTGCACAATTCCGACGTTACATTTGATTTAAAAAACAATTCTGTTCAAACGTTAAATTCTTCTTCAGAAGACTGGAAAGTTACTTTAATAAATACGGGCGAACTAACGCAGACGGCAGGTCGATTAAAAAGAATTTATGAACAGATTAAAAATGAGGAAAATTTTTGTTTTACCTACGGTGATGGAGTTGGAAATGTTAATATCCAGCAACTCATTCAATTTCATCAGGAACAAAAATGTCTTGCAACCGTGACGGCGGTGCAACCACCGGGACGTTTTGGACTTTTGGATCTAGATAAAGAATCGAATAATGGAAAAGTAAAAGATGTTGTGGAAAAACCTGTGGGAGATGGGCATTACATAAACGGCGGATTTTTTGTTTTGTCGCCAAAAGTAGTGGAATGGATTAAGGATGACCAAAGTAACTGGGAAAAAGATACGTTGCCTCAGTTGGCCCAAAGACAACAGTTGGCGGCATTTAAACATCAGGGATTTTGGCAAGCGATGGATACCATGCGTGACAAAGTGCTTTTAGAAAGCCTTTGGAATTCGGGAAAGGCTCCATGGAAAAATTGGACCTAAGGTTTTGGAAAGGTAAAAAAGTTTTTGTAACTGGACATACCGGATTTAAAGGATCCTGGTTGTGTCTTGTTTTAAAAACTTTAGAAGCCAATGTTATTGGTTGTTCCGATAAAATCCCTACTTTTCCTTCTTTGTTTGAAGAAGCGGGGATTGGTACTTTCGTTAAAGATCATCGATTAGATATTGGACATTTTGAAGCGGTAAAAACACTACTTGAAAAAGAATCGCCAGAAATTTTGATTCATTTAGCTGCTCAGTCATTAGTTAAATCATCTTACGATGATCCATTATCCACATTTCAAACAAATATTATTGGAACGGCCAATATTTTACAGGCGGTACGTTCCTGCGATTCTTTAAAGACTATTCTAATCATTACTACTGATAAAGTTTATAAAACCGCAGGCAGCGAAAAGGCATTTATTGAATCCGATTCTTTGGGCGGTGCTGACCCGTATTCAGCCAGTAAATCCTGCGCCGAACTGCTTACCGAAAGCTATTACGAATCTTATTTCCAAAAAACTAGTAAAAAACTTTTCGTTTTTAGGTCTGGAAATGTAATTGGTGGAGGCGACTGGGCGTCGGATAGACTAATTCCTGATTTAGTAGCCAGCCTAAAATCGAAAACGGTAATAAAATTAAGAAATCCGCAGGCAGTACGACCCTGGCAGCATGTTTTGGAGCCACTTTTTGCGTATCTACTGGCGATTGAAAAAAGTTATCAATCCCCCGGTCAGTTTCGAAAATGGAATTTAGGTCCTGCGGCAGGCGATCATTTTAATGTACGGTCCCTTGTGGCAAAGGCGCTTTCCTGTTCGGAAGAAAAGGCCGAGGTTCATTTTGTAGAATCAGAATTTTCGGAAACACAAAACTTATTCATTAATTCCGATCGGTTTCGAAATGAATTTCATTGGAAATCCACCTGGTCAGTTGATATTTCCGTTCAAAAAACAATGG
>JAYVAZ010000583.1:0-4116 GCA_043750675.1 Pseudobdellovibrionaceae bacterium
GATAGTAAGATTGATCCGAAATCACCCGTTTTACCGCCGACTTCGTGTTCTTGTCTTCCGTATTAAGAATATAATCAAAAGAATTTTAAATCTTGAAAATGTGAAGTTGATCGAAGATCCCTACGAGTCTTTGGATTATATTCTTAATACGGAAGACAAGAACACGAAGTCGGCGGTAAAACGGGTGATTTCGGATCAATCTTACTATCTTAAAATGTTTCCAAAATCCACAAATGTAATGAATGCAAATTTGTACGCTGTAGATATTGATCTTAATTCATTAGTAAAGTTAAAAAGAGAAATCGTGTCTTTGTGTCAGTCTGACTGTATAACTTTAGGTGAAATCATTGATTATGTCGACTTTTCTAGTAGGGCGCCAAAAACTCTAGTCGACAGTTTAGGCCTAAGCGTTTTATTGGTAAGTCTTATCTTGTGTTTTTTAGCGATATCGACTTTTCAAAAGCGGAGTGCTTTCGCGCTGGTAGTAGCTTCACTTTGGGGAGTAAGTTTAATGGCGTTGCTAATAGCTGTCTTCCAGATTGAGATTAACTTTTTGACTTCTATTTTTAGTTCTATACTAGTGGGAATTTGCGGTGATAATGCTATCCAGTTTTTGTTGGCGTCACGGAAAAAGGTATTAGTTGAAAATATTGACAACCGGGGCGGCGGCGCCTTGATTGTTTCTTTTATTATGTTTTCGTCCGGACTTTGTTTTATGTTGTCCTATTTTTATCCCGTTCGAATCTTGGGATTACTTCTATCTTTTGGGATGTTAACAACTTTGATAGGAGATCTGTGGGGATTAAGGCTTCTTATTCCTAAGAAGCCTTAGGACATAATCTATTTGATACTTCCGGAAAAAGGAATTCCGAAGGAATTAAGCGTGGAACGAATAAAAGGTAAATCCTGTTCAGTAGCACCAGGGAAAAAAGGCTGGTAAGCTTCCAAATTCCATTTTTCAGGGCGTCCATATTCGGGATTAAACATTTGAACTGATCGGCCATTAACCTTTACCGTTTTATATTTTTCACCTTTTGCGAATCCGCCATCTTGCGGCAGTAAACTGTAGGTTTCTGGAGGGCTGGTAAAAAATAATGGGATATTCATTTTAACAATTCGGCCAGTCATTTTATCTAAGACAGGTGTAAGGCCATTCAAAACATCTTTAGTTTCTTTGTCGGAAGTTTCCATTTCATTAGCTAAATCAATTTTGGCCATTTTTCCTAAAAGGTCAAAAAGATCCTTATAGGCAGTCATGTAGGCACTGGATGTTTTCCCTTTATTTTCATTAGCCTTTTTGTAATGCTCTAATGCTTTGTGCATCCACTCTTTTCCGTAAGGATTGAGACTGTAGACTCGAAATTCTTTCATTTTGCTAATTGATTTTTCTGGCAATAGCCCTACCGGGCTGTGCAATAATTGTGTCATTCCCATCATGGAGGATTCTAAAAATTGAGGAAAGTTTGTGTAATCATAGGCTAGTAAAACAGAAAGCCTTGCTAGCATTAGTTCAGAAGCTGCAATGGCTGCAATTTGTTCACTTTGTCCAAAAGTAGTAAATCTTGGGTAACCTTTTGGAAGTTTTGGCATCATGGCTTGCAAATCAACAAGTACCGGAGTGCTTAAGTCAAGATTAGCAATACGATTGGTCATTGTTACCAGCGCTGGGTAAACCTCTCTCGCAAGAACATTTTGTAATTGGATGGTAGGAGGTGTGACGGGATTGGCGTTGTTTGCTTGTGCTTTATTGCTATTAAAGATAATCATGCCCTCATAAGGGGTATTCACATAATTCAAAATTAGCTCGGCTAATTCGCTATTAGATTCGTCAGCGTTGGTATACAAGCTGCGAATGATAGAAACGTACATTTCGCTTTGGCCCATTTGACCTTCGGCCAATTTTCCCATGTTCCACATCACCCCACGCATTGTTTTTAGCGGAGCAAGAAAGGCGGCCAATAATTTGGTTTCATTAAACCTAAAGGTGCTATATTTCGTATTGAAGTCTTCTAAGACTTTATTAAATTCGTCGGTTTGATTTTTTTTTAAACTTTTAATGCGGTCATTGTACGAGTTAAACTCTTCGCTAAAAGAGTTTTCATTTAGCGAAGCGGCATTACGAAGGGATTTTTTTTCAAATTGTTTTTCTGACACGACAATCGGTTTGTAATCAGTATTAACCGTCGGGGCTGATGTAAAAAAAGAATCATATTTTTGCCAGGGAACTGCACCTTTGTTCGTTGCCGAAAAGGATGGACTGAAAAAAAAGAAAAACGTGGAAAAAAACAATATTGAAACGAATTTAAACATTGGCACTCCTATTTGTTATAATTTAACATAATCAGACTATGGACATTTTACCGACCAGTCAAGACGGGTCCCGATTAGGTTTTGAATTATTATTTAAAGACGAGCGCCAAAGCGTCTTGTTTTTAAATTCTTCACGCGGGCACTTGCAAAAGAATTTATGCAGTAAAGTTAAGAAAGAACTAAGTGTTTTCTTTGCGAAACATGACAAGTTTTGTAATTTACAAAAAGCTCGAAACTATTCTTTAGGGCGATGGGTTGGCTATGAACTTCTCAAAGATCTTTTTGGTTACGAGTTTTGCAGAGCATCAAGAATCGTAAACTCCGATCAGGAATCAAGTTTGGGAAAACCTATTTTATTCCATGGTGATAAGCAGCTTGGCCATTCTATTTCGTTGTCTCATTGCAATCATACTTCCCTTGCCGGCTTTTCTGCGGTTCAATCCATTGGCGTTGACTTAGAAGTCATTCGTTTTCGCACTGATTCTTTTTCGAATTTATTGCTGACGGCAAATGAAAAACTGCTTGTCGAACATAATAAGTACAGGCGTAATGAATTGTTAAATGTGTTCTGGGTAGGGAAAGAGGCGGTTTCTAAAGTGGTAGGAAGAGGCTTACAGATACCTCTTTTGCATTTTGAAATCGAATTGAATGTAAGTCGGTTATATTTAGATAAAATGCCCTGTCGTTTGATGATGGAAAATAGAGTTGAGCTTTTTTTCTGGATAAACTTTTTTCAGCGTCGCGTAGATGAAGACAGCTACACAATTGCCGTTGCCTCTGAACAAGTAAAACCTAAAGGATAGAGGGGATATTATTCGTGCAGCAGTTTGATCAGAATCAACCAATAGCAATTGTTGGAATGGGCTGCTACTTCCCCGGTGCCAACTCGTATGAAGAGTATTGGAAGAATATTTTAGAAAATAAATGTTTTATTGAAAGCCTTCCCGACGATTCTGAAGTCGCGCAAAATTATAATGCCGATATTAAGGCTTGGAATCGTTCTTCCACTAAACTTTGTGCCCGAGTAAAACCCTTTGATTTTCCATTTAGAAAATTTAAAGGACTAATGCCTAACGTCATTAATATGGGAGACTTTTATAGCAAGTACTCATTGATGGCGGCCCAAGATGCCGTTGAAGATGCGGGCGAAAAGGCTTTTTTGGGAATCAAAGATGATACCTTTGTGGCCGTTGGACATTATAACTATGAAACTAAAGCGGTCCGCCAGTTTTCTGATTCGGCTTTAAGAATCTTTCTTGATGACTTAAAGCAAACATCGACTTTTTTATCTTGTTCTAATTCGGAACAACAGAAGATTTTAGAAGAGTTGGAACAAAATTTTTTTAAAGGACAGCAAATAGTTCCGCATGAAACCATTGTTTCTTCGATGGGTCCTGCCGTCGCTTCTCGACTTACTAAACTGAATCACTTTAATGGCGGATTTACGTCTGTGGATTCAGCATGTGCTTCGTCCCTAGCAGCATTAGATATTGCCGTTCGCAGATTACGTGATCAATCCAGTCGGGCGGCTATTGTAGGTGGCATCGGTGTGGTTTCGCCTTACTTTTATCTTCATTGTTCTAAGGCGCATACGATGTCATCGGAAGGAAGTTTTCCCTTTGATAAAAAAGCTTCCGGTTTTGTTGTTGGAGAGGGTGCGGGTTTTATAGTAGTCAAAACTTTATCAGAGGCTTTGAAAAATGGAGATCGTATCCATGCAGTCATTCGTGGAGTGGCAGGATCTTCTGATGGAGTTAAAAGGGGACCGTGGGCTCCGAATAAAGAAGGCCAGATGCTGGCGGTTCA
>JAYVAZ010000584.1:0-2292 GCA_043750675.1 Pseudobdellovibrionaceae bacterium
GTTAAACGCCTCGATGAGCCGCCTACGAGGCGAGCAAAACTCGAACGAATACAAATTACAGTATTCGATCAATCAGAACGTTTCGGCTGTAGGGACCTATGAACAGCGAGAACCAACAGAGACCGGAAATTCGCTCAGTAAACAAAATGAAATCCAAAGTATTTTAGGCATTGATTTAGAATATAAACAGGAGTTTAAGTGATCTTTAATTCATTTAAGCTTATTTTTATTTTAATGGTTTTTCTAATGGGCGGAAGTCTTTGGGCTGCCAATTTTGATCTTTCGGCATTGTCAGCCGAAAAACAGGATGAGATCCACAAAAAACTTGGAAAAAGCAAAGGCGATAATTTTAGTGCATACGAAATGGATTTAACTCTTAAGTTCTTGGCTCAAGAAGAAGATTTTAATTTTTTGGAAATTGATTTGGTGAAAAATGAGACCGGAATTTACTACCGATTAAAAACCGATCAAATCAAACGAATCCGAAAAATTCAGTTTTTTGGAAATAAAATTTATTCTGAAAGTGAACTAAAAAGATTTCTGTCGATCCCAGAAAAATCAACCTATGAACAGCAGGCTTTTGTCGAAAGCGCTGACCGTATTCGTGATTTCTACAAAGAACGGGGCTATTTTAATACGGTATTAAATTTAGAGATTATCAACGCCAGTAGTAATGAAATTGATTTAAAAATAAGTATCGAGGAGAATCAGAAGAGTATTTTGAAATCGATACTGATTAAGAGTAAATCCAAAGACCTGAATGCGTTTTTGGAAAAGAAATTAAGTAAATATTTAAATGATCCTTTCACTAACTCCCTCATTTACGATATTAAGAAAAAAGCCAGAGAAATGCTGAACGAAGAGCACCGTTTTCGTGGTGAACTATCGGCGCAAAATATCAAATCCAATAAAGACGAAACCGAAATTTATTTAGAATATAATTTAGATTTCCCGGAACGGTATGAATTTAAATTTGAGGGCAACCGGGAACTTTCGACAAATCAGTTGGAGAAAGTATTGGATCTTGAAAATTATTTTACCAGCAATCCTAGTATCGGCCCCGAGTTATTGCAAAAAATTAAAAATAAATATCTGGCCAACGGATACTCCCGTATCGAAATTGCGGTGGAAGAATTTACTTTTGATCTGCAGTTTAAGAAAAGTTTGGTCTTTAAAATCAATGAAGGACCGCAAGTAAGAATTGGATCGATTGCGATCAATGGGAAGTACAATGAAAGTAATTATTACTATGTTAAATTTATAAGATCCCACTCCAGCGACGTTATTGCTGATGACATTTATTACCGTGAAGATTTCGAGTTAGGTTTGAAGAATCTAATTACCGAAAGAAGAAACCTGGGTTACTTCCGCGCCAAAATTCTTTCGACAAAAACCATTTACAATAAAGAAAAAAATAAAGTTCAAATTACCGTTAATCTGGATGAGGGTCCCCTTACAAAAATTGCCAAGGTCAGTTTTGAAGGAAATAATTCTTATAATGATGAAAAATTGAAAGAAATTCTGGGACTAAAAACCGGAGAGCCGCTGAAACTAAATCAATTTGAAGAAGCCATTGAAAAATTAAAGTCATTCTACAAGAATTCGGGTTATTTAGAAATGGCATTGCTGAATGAAAGAAATGACCAAGACGATTTGATCACTTACGAGGCCGATAATACTTTGGGAAGTATTCAGTTAAAAATATATGAAGGCCCGAAAATTTATGTAGCCGCAATTTTAATTGATGGAAATACGATCACACAGAATTTTGTTATCCAAAATGAACTGGACTTTAAAGTCGGCGATATTTTAACTCCACAGTTGATCGAAGAGTCTACTAAACGCCTACAACGAACCGGCTATTTTAACGCGATTGATATTAAAACGCAGGAAGAAAAAACGCAGATATCCCAACGCACTGTCGTCGTCCGTGTTTTAGATCGTGATCCCGGGCTGTTTACCTTTGGTATCGGTGTGAACAATGAAAGAAAATTGACCGTGCGCGGATATTCCGGAGTAGCCTATAGAAACTTATTTGGTACTGGCAGAGGAATATCGGCACGATTAGAGGGCAATCAAAATATTGCCGAAGTAAAATTCCTAGAAAGAAAAGTGACTTTGGGTTATCTGGAACCTTACATTTTTGACAGCCGTTTCCGTGGGCGTGTGAATTTGACTAGGTCACTGTTTGTCAGTGACTTTGACCGACGTATGGCTTCTGAAGTCGATCAAATCACCTTCTCCATAAGTCCCAAGAAAATAAAATATGCGAAGTAATATCTTTTTCAATGG
>JAYVAZ010000585.1:0-2180 GCA_043750675.1 Pseudobdellovibrionaceae bacterium
TTAAATAAAAAAGAGTCCTGATTATTTTCTCGCTTTAAACCCTTATCGGTATTAACCCATACTGCTACTGACATGTCTCAAATTATATCTGGCAAAAAATATTTCGCCTAGACCAGTTTTAGTCTCAATGAATTTTCGACAAAATCCGATGAGACTTTTGAGGTAGTAATGCGGGAAAATCGCTTTCTGAAAAGTTTATCTTCATCCTTCATTGTGCATTTAGGATTTGCGCTTTTGATTTTGTTTGGACCGAAGCATTTTTTTGACAGAGAAAAGCCAGTAAATATCGAAGTAAGTATTATTGAAAAGCCGGTGCCGAAGGCCAAGCCAATTCCTGTAGAAAAAGTAATCATTGATGATAAAAAGCAAATTGTTGATCAGGATGAAAAACCGGTAAACGATGAAACTCCAAAAGAAGCAAAATATTTAAGTGCTAAAAATCAAGTTGTAAAAACACAAACCATCGCCACTAAACGCGGCGACTTTAAAAATGTAACAAAATCTACCAAAGGTAACGATGGCGGTCAGTTCAAGCCAATGACTTTTGATGACATGAAACCAAAATTTGATGCTTCAAAAACAATGGATGAGTTTTTGAAAAAAGAACAAATTAAAGAAAAAGAATCTGAAGAGATTGCTTTAAAACAACCCGAGAAAAAAGAACAAGTAAAACCTAAAGAGACCGTTCAGGCACAAAAACCGGGAACACCTGGCGATGAAAGTCAGACCATTGATTACATCAAAGATTTAGATCCGGGATTAGAAACAATGTTGTCCACAAGAGAATTTGTGTATTACACCTACTACGCAAGGATTCGAAAACAGTTGAATCAATATTGGGGCCCGAAAGTCCGTGAAAAAGTAGCCAAACTTTACAGCCAAGGTCGACAAATTGCCTCTTCTGATGACAGAATTACCAAATTGTTAGTCACTTTGGATAAAGGTGGCAAACTTGTTAAGGTGCAGGTCATCGGTGACTCGGGAATTAGAGAACTAGATGAAGCCGCGGTAGAAGCATTTAGAGCGGCAGGACCCTTTCCAAATCCTCCAATGGGTATGATTGACCCGGATGGAAATATCAAAATTCGATGGGATTTCATACTTGAAGCCTAGTGTTATGCACAAGCATTGCCGTAGCAGAAAGCTAATGTTAAAAGTTTAGAGTTTTTATACTACGAGCTTTTAAGACAGGAACCACAGATGAGCAAAACCACTAAAAATAATACTACGGCGTCCATTTCTACAGACACGGCGACATTAGAAAAAATTGCAAAACGCGCGCATTACTTGGCGACGCAAATGATTTATCAAGCTAATCACCGCAGCGACAAAGAAAAAGGCGATCCAAAAATCGGCGGTCATCCGGCAGGCAGCGCAAGTACTTTGCATATCATGGGCGCTTTACATTTGATGGTAAAATCAGGTTTTGATTTTATTGCGAACAAACCTCATGCCTCACCAACTGATCACTCTTATAACTACCTATTAGATTTATTTTTGAATCCAGATTTCACAAAATTTACTTTAGAACAAGCCAACACTGCGATGATGGGACTACGTGCTTTTTCTAAAAACGGCGAACCGGTGTTTCAATCTTATCACTCGGCTTATGATAGTGATCATCACAATTTCTTTCCATCAGGCACCGTTGGCATTCCTCCCGTCAATGCTGGTTATTTAGCACTGGCCTATCGTTATGCTCGGGAACACGGGTTCGAAGTTCCAACGGCTCACTTCTGGGCGGTATGTGGAGATTCTGAATTTCGTGAAGGTTCGATGTTCGAAGCAATTCCTGATTTTGCCGAGCGCGAAATTGGAAACTTAACTTGGATCCTAGATTATAATCGTCAGTCCTTAGATGGTCATCGTATTACCAATAAAAGTATTATGGATGGAACAGATGCAGTTCGTATTGAACGTATGATGCAATCAAACGGATGGCAGGTTATCCAAGTTCGGCATGGTCTGAAACGTTTGGAATTGTTTAAAAAACCAGGTGGCGAAGCTTTTAGGAATTTTTTAGAAAATGAACTTGAAGATTACGAACTACAATCCTTACTTTTGGTTCACGACATGCCGTCATTGAAAAAAGGGATTTCTAAAGAACATCCCAGTATGAAGAAATTTTTAGAATCTGTTACTGATGAAGATTTTTATAGCGCCCTACGTGATTTTGGTGG
>JAYVAZ010000586.1:0-1914 GCA_043750675.1 Pseudobdellovibrionaceae bacterium
TTGTAAGGACTCAGCCGAATCACTAGCTTTTAATTCCGCTTCAAAATTTTTCTTTTGCTTTGAACCTACAAAAAACAAAATCAGTTGTGCTTTTACCGATGTTTTAGGTTGATGCGTAAATAGAAGGTCATGCTGAATATTAGAAATTTGAACTTTTTCATTTTTACTTAACTTAATTGGCCAAGCTAAATTACAAGCTTTTCGTGCTACTCTATTTTCAGAAGTCTTTTCCAATTTAAAATATAAGGGAACAACGGCGGGGTGGCTTTTTTCCGATAGATTCGGCAACGTTCCGGGATTTTTATATGATCCGCAACCTTGGCCCGACAAAACTAATCTTCCCGCCTCGGCAGCGAGAAGATTGTGACTTAAAAAAACTAAAATAATAATTATTTTCTTCATTACCCAAGACTAATTACCGTCGGTTCCGTTGTCTACTACAGGATGAAAAAGCTTAAATAATTTCCATTCCTCAATTGAACAAACTCCATATTGACCGGCTGGTTCTTCAGCGATCGCAAGTTCGCCGCCGGCGTCAAGACAATTTACCGAAGCCGGGTTTGGCATGCTTAATCCATCGTAATGATGTTCAAGGGTCAAACCAGCGTCCAGCATTTTACGGAACAAATTCCATTCTTCAATTACGCAGATTCCTAACTGACCAGCTTCGGTTTCTTGTGTCTCCACTGCTCCACCTAGCATTATGCAATTTTCAGACGCGGGATTCCCTAATCCTACACTTGAACCGCCACCAGCAAAACTGATTGAACCAGTAACAACCAACATTAAAAAAATCATTTTCTTCATAAAAACTCCTTAAAATTATTAA
This sequence comes from Pseudobdellovibrionaceae bacterium, assembly GCA_043750675.1. Taxonomy (GTDB): domain Bacteria; phylum Bdellovibrionota; class Bdellovibrionia; order Bdellovibrionales; family Bdellovibrionaceae; genus JAYSSX01. Next base: position 830 of record JAYVAZ010000586.1, read on the forward strand.
ATTTTTGAACACTTACTAGGGGCTTTTGCCTCTAGCTCATCTTCGCCTCGTAAATGAATATACGGCTTATTTTTTAGAATTAACAGACCACTGTTGTTAATTTATCAATAAATTAGTTTACAATTTGTTAATTTATGAGTAAAAATTACCGAATGGATGTCTATAAAGTCAAAAATTACAGGGACTTAATTAATACACTCTTAACCGAGAACCCAAAATCTACTCGGGCGCAATTGGCGGAAGCCTCTCAGTGTAGTTCTTCTTGGATTACTCGAGTCTTAAACAGTGAAGTGCAGCTGACTCCCGACCAAGCTTTAGGAATCGGTCATTACTTTCATTTGAACAGCTCCGAAATCGATTACCTTCTGTTGTTAGTCGACTGGGAACGATCAGCTTCGGTGGAAATGAAAAAACGTATCGAGCACAAATTAGAGAGATTAAAAAAAGAAAGTCGCGATTTAAAAACTTCATTACAAGCGGAAGATTTAATTAGCGAAAAAAATTCGATCAAATACTATTCTTCCTGGGCGTATATGGCGGCGCACGTTGCCTGCATGATTAAACCGCAAAGCAGCGACGATTTGGCCGAACTTTTAAGTCTGCCCAAAGCAGCTGCCGCTAAAACAATAAAAGAACTCTCACAAATGGGTTTATTAGTAGCCAGTAAAAATCTTTGGGTGGCCAGCGCACGTAGTGTCCATCTCCCGTCCGATCATCCTTCAGCAAAATTTGCACACATTGTACTTCGAAATAAAACTTCCCAGTATCTACAAGAAACAGTCAGTGAGGGACTTCACTACTCGGCAGTTCATTGCTTATCTGCGGAAGACCTGGAAAACATCCATAAAATCTTGAAGGCCAGTATTTTGTCGGCCAGGCAAAAAATTGAAAAATCGCCATCTGAAGTTTTGGCCGTCTTCTGCCTAGATTGGTACAGACTGTAGGCACCAGTCTGGCATTTGGATTAGTATGTTACACAACAATTCTAGGCGAAATTTAATTCTAAATTAACGACGTCGTATCACTTTGAGAATTCTTAAACCGTATAAGCCATTCAGGGCAATGGCAGATCTAGCTTTGACTCA
>JAYVAZ010000587.1:0-3900 GCA_043750675.1 Pseudobdellovibrionaceae bacterium
ACCCGCACCAAATGGGCTGCTGTTTTTGCAGTTGTCCTAGGGGTTATCTATTCAGCTATTCCGTACAAGACACCCTGGTGTTTAATGTCAATCGTTTGGCCCTTTATGATGGTGTTAGGGTTTGTTATAGAGGACTTCGCGGGACATGGCGAAAGAATAGTCACAGAAAAAGCAAAGACTAAATCTAATAAAGAAAAACCGCGAAAAGAAATTCGTGCTACCAACTGGGCCCTTGTTTTAAATAATAAAATAGTAGCCAGTGTTCTGTTGGTCTTGCCGATTTTTTCCGCGGGTTACTGGATTTACATTACCAGTATTGAGAGTCCGATTGATATGAAACATCCCTTCGTTTACGTGCAAACTCAATACGATGTTAATGGAATCATAACAAATTTGAATAATTCAATTAATCCTTTGAAGTTACATCAAAAGATATTAATTTCGACCGAAGAGGGTTGGCCCTTCCCCTGGATTTTAGAAAACTATTCTACTGTGGTTTATCAACCCATTAAACTGGTCACTGATTTGGATTTCGTTGATGTGTCAGTTGGTTTGGTGGACGAAGGCCAAGAATCGGTATTTGATAAACGTTTAAAGGGTGAATTTTGGAAGTGTAAAGTACAAATTCGGGACTCGCGAATAGACGCATTTATTTATTTTAATAAAAAAGATTTTCCAGCAATCGAAGATTTGAAACCGGAATACTACGTTGCGGGAGAAAGCCGATGATTATTTTAGCCATGGTAGCAGCTAGTACATTGACTGGGGTTTTGCTTTCCTTGATTTTCGGTAACCTTTCAACTGTCACTGGCCTACTTTCCTTATTGGTTGGGACAGCCGTCAGCATTTATTTAAATAAGGGTAAAAAGGAAAAGTGGTTCGTCGAAGCTGACTTTTTCTTTTTGTTGCCATTTTTGATTCTTGTTTTTTTTCAGTTTTATTATATTTTCTATGCGGTCAACGGATGGTATAAAACCGCAAACCCTAATAATTTGGGGGATCTGCCGTTTCATATACAAATGATTCGGGCTTTTGCCGGTGGTTATCATTTTTGGCCCGATAATTTAATTTATGCGGGCGAAAGCCTGAAATATCCATTCGGAATGGATTTCTTTAATGCCTTATTTGAAAGCATAAAGGTTCCTACTGATATTCATTTATTTCTGACTGGTTTGATTTTGTCATTGGTATTGATTTCGGTATTAGATCGTTGGATGGGTCTTTGGGGTGTCCTTTTGGTTTTTGCCAGTGGCGGGTTCTCCGATTTTTCCGAATTGCTAAGGGCCTATCCTTGGGGCCCTGGGACCGACACTTCTTGGAAAAATATTATTCTTTCCGTATTTATTACGCAAAGAGGTTTCCTATACGCATTACCCGCTGGTCTTTTCATTTTGAAAAAATTTACAGCGATACCGATTAGATTTCAAAATTACTACGAAGCTGGTGCCTTGGCCCTGGTTTGGGGAAGTTTAGGAATTTTTCATTTACACAGTTTCTTTATTATCACTGTTTTTATTTCCGGTACTTTAGTAATTGAGTATTTAAAAAATCGAAAATTTAACAAAGATGCCGTTGCGGTTTTTTTGATTTCGATGGTAATTGCGGCGCCATTTTTGTTACATTCAGCTTTTTCTGGAAACGGGGCTGCCGGAGTAGTGCACTGGAGTTCTTCCTGGATGCAGGTTCAGAATGGCCAAATCTTGTTGGCTTGGATTAAAAATTTTGGACCTTGGTTAGTGGCTTTATTTTGGGTGGGTTATTTTGCGGCCAAAGAAAGACATTACAGCGCGATTTATGCATTAATTCTTTTCTTTCTGTTCTCACATTTGATTTTGGCGCGTTGGGACTGGGATCAAATTAAAATTATCGTATGGTTATATATTTTAATTAGTTACTATTTTTATGAACTAGCGCTAAAAAAACTTCCCACAAAATGGCACATGATTTTAGTTATCTTCTTTTTCTTTTCTGGTTTAATCCAAGTATTCCGAGTCGTCCTGACTCCGCCTGCGCCAGTGGCACTGCAAGATAAGAAAAGTATTGATGTCGCAAATGTTTTATTGGCTACCGTAGGGCCTGATGAAGCGGTACTGATTTCACCAGAGTACAATCATCCCGCCTTGTTTTTAGGTAAAAAAGTTATACTGGGATATCCAGCACATGTATGGTCGCACGGGATTGACTCCAATACCCGCGAAGAAGCGGTAAGGAAGATTTATAATTCCGAAGATGGTTGGCTGGATGAAGCGCGGAAGTTAGGTATCAAATATATTTATTTTAGTAATGTTGAAAAACGAAAATACAATATTAATCAGGCCGACTGGCTAAATGAACAAAATCTGATTAAAAAAATAGAGGACGCTGGTTTATATGATATTAGCAAAAACAAATAGAGTTCTAGTTATTTTAATTTTGGGGTTTACTTCCCTCTACTCAGTTAGCCGAGCCTCCGAAGGTATTTTCGCTGAAGAAATTAATTTATCCAAAGCCGAAAAAAATTCTAAAATTGAAATCTTGAAGAAGCTTAAAAAAGTGTCCTTAAATAAAAAAAAGGATGAATGTCTTAAGCAGGTTAAACCCGCGTTGATCCAGTCTCCCGTAGTAAAAGGTTGGACATTGCTGACTTACTCCCGCTGTTTACTGCAATCAGATATTATCGATGCGGAAATGAAGTTCTTTCTAACGAAAGTGGAGTTGGAATTAAATGATCAACGTCCGTTGCCGTGGAAAAAGGAATTGGCCGAAAATTCCGTCAGCTTGCGATTAAAATGGATCGAACTACTTTTGAAATCACATTCAAATTTAATTTGGGACCAAATTAAATATTTGCAATCGCATTCCGACATGATTTCAAAAGAGCAACTGGCGATGTCTTATTTTTGGGCGGCCGACATGGCAGCCTTCGCAAAAAATAATGAAGCAGCCTTATCTTTTCTGGATCAAAGTATTCAAATTAAGGAAACTAAAGCGGCCACCGAACGTTTAAAACAATTACGATTTGGTTTAAATATCAAAGTGCCGGCTGAAAACGTGGATGCTGCAAAAATCGAGTACAATTCTGAAGGCGAAGCCAAATATGAAGACCGATTCAAAAATGCTAGCAAACAAAGCGAATATGTTAATTTGGTTGAAGACTGTATTAGTTATCTGAACGATTATCCGAATGGTCGCCGCGCCAAATGGGCGAACGATAAAGTTTTAGAAATTTACAATTCCATCAGTGACAAATCTAAAGACGAAAAAATGTTACCGATGTTAAATAAGATATTAAGTCTAATGCAAAAAGCCGACGTCGCGCGTGTTACTGAATGGTCCAGAGCCTTACATCGAAAGAATGATTATACCGGTTCATTGGCTTTGGCCGAGAAAGTGATTGCGTTGAAGGGGCGTGGCCAAGACGAAGGATTAATGTTGTATATTGCCGGCCGGTCGGCGCAGTTTGCTGGAGATTATGGTAAATCACAAAAATACTTTGAAAATTACATCGAATTTCATTCGGGGCTGGAAGATATTAACGAGGTTTATTTCAGATTGGCGTTGGTTCATTTTCGCAAAGGCTATTTTTCCAGTGCGGTGGCTTCTTTGGAGAAACTTTTACAGCAAAAAAATATTGATCGTTACGAATTAAACGCGCACTACTGGCTGTATCGTTCACTAGAAGCCCTGAAGAATCCGCGTGCTTTGGCCGAACGGGAATTGATTTTAAAAAAATATCCATTTTCCTATTACGGTCTCAAAGTCAGAAACGAACAAAATGGTTTTCTTGATTGGCCAGCCGAAAGAAACGCGAATCTTGAAAAAACTAAGAAAATTTATCTAACGGCGGATCAGAAAGATAGTTTTGAACGACTTAAAATTTTAGTTAGTGCCGAAATGTCGGACGAAGCCAGTGCAGAAATG
>JAYVAZ010000588.1:0-2250 GCA_043750675.1 Pseudobdellovibrionaceae bacterium
TGGAAACAAAACAAAGTCAGTACCGCTGCGATTGGGTCCTTGGACCGATCAAACATCCACAGATTATTCGTTAAAAAAGAAAATTTCAGCGTTCTTAAAAAAAACAAAATACGTAGGTGTAATCACATTTGAACTATTTGATACCGGTCGCGAGCTTTTAATAAACGAATGTGCACCGCGAGTCCACAATTCAGCGCACTACACGTTAGATGCGCTTAGTTTTTCGCAGTTTGATTACCATATTCAGTGTTTAGCCGGATTAAAAATTCAGAAATACAAAATGAATAGTCCAGCTTTTTGCATGACCAATCTTATCGGCAAAGGCGGAGAAATCAGCGCCGCGCCGGGGCGGCTTTCCGGCCATCTACATTGGTACGGAAAATCAGAAAATCGTAATGGTCGAAAAATGGGTCATATAAATTATCTGGGATCTTCCGTAAGCCTTTTATTGAAGCAAGCCCTTAAAGAACGAAAATTATTTAAACTATAAGAACAGGATTCTTTTTAAGATAGGTAGAATTATGAAAGTAGCCATTATCATGGGAAGTGACAGTGACCTAAAAGTTATGAACGAGGCCACAGTCCCTCTGAAAGAATTTGGAATCAGTTACAAAATTGAAGTGGTTTCAGCGCATCGGACGCCAGAAAAAATGTTTGATTTTGCATTAAGCGCTCGCGAAAAAGGTTATGGCATCATTATCGCCGGGGCTGGCGGTGCGGCTCATTTACCTGGAATGGTGGCCAGTCTAACTACCTTGCCTGTTATCGGAGTACCCGTGGAACAAGGACGCCTAAAGGGCTTGGACGCGGTACTTTCGATTATACAAATGCCAAAGGGTGTACCCGTGGCTACGGTGGCACTGAATAATGCTTATAATGCCGGATTGTTAGCGGCTAGAATACTGTCGATTTCAGACAAAAAAGTAGCTAAAAAATTAGAAACGTTTAATAAAAAACAAATACTAAAAGTTAAAAAAATGAACAGCGGTTTAAAAAAGAAGTCGTAGCCATGGCGCCGGGAATTCACTGTCGCAGACATGCGACAAGTCGTTTTTGTGTCGCAGACATGCGCGAATACGATTGCGGCGCAGACATGCGCCCAGTCACTTTTGCGGCGCAGACGTGCGCCAATGCTCTAAGCTTTTTAAATTATCTGACCTTTTGCGGTTTAGAAATCTTGTGACTTAAATAATCAAAGGCCCCTACAAAAACCAAAGTATAAAATAAATCACCGATGATTTGGTTCTTCAAAAAAGGGATACCCATACGGTAACACTGCAGAAGTCCTTCGTAGGTATGAGGATACATTCCGTCGACCTGCCAAACTCCAAAATTTGTGATCAGATAAAATAGAATACCAAATGCTATAGAACTAACACCCAGTGGAAATAATTTTTTTCCAGTCAGACCAAAATGACTAATAAACAAAATCGCAACTAATACGCCGTAAACAAAAAACGTAGTCGAATGAAATCCCAAATAACTATCCACAATCACCATAGGAACCAAGGTCAGCAATAAACCCAGAGTTTTGTTTTCTAATCGCGCACCTAAAAATAAAGCCAACGCCAAAACCGCGGTGAAATTAGCCGGATGCTCTACCACCCGGGACAAAACTGTCAAAATCACAAATCCAACGTATAAAGCGATTTTTATATTCATAGCTACCTCAGTGGTTACAAATTATCTTAAGTTACTTGAATTCTCAATTAAAAACCCATTCTACAGATTCATTCTATGTTCTATTAAATATTTTACTACATTTGGGTCAGCCAATGTACTGATATCGCCAACATTTTCAATCTGATTTTCAGCAATTTTTCTTAAAATACGACGCATAATTTTTCCTGAACGTGTCTTTGGCAATGCTGGCGCCCATTGAATAATATCGGGAGTGGCAATGGGACTAATTACTTTACGAACTTGTTGGATTAGATCTTTGCGTAGATCTTCCGATTCACTGATCCCCGATTTTAAAGTAACATAGGCGTAGATCCCTTGCCCTTTTAGATCATTGGGATATCCGACCACAGCGGCTTCAGCGACACTAGGATGCAAAACCAAAGCACTTTCAATTTCAGCAGTTCCCAATCGATGTCCCGAAACGTTGATAACATCATCTACTCTTCCCGTGATCCAATAATATCCGTCGGCATCACGAAGACAAAACCAGGATCAGCGACTTTACCTATGTTTGGGATCAAACCTGAAATTCTTTCCGTAGAAGGAGTAAGGCTGGAAGGTGAGTGC
>JAYVAZ010000589.1:0-5090 GCA_043750675.1 Pseudobdellovibrionaceae bacterium
ATTTTTATTGACGGTCAGTTGTTACCAAAAACCGAAACCAATCGAAAATTAAAAAGTGGGCAAACTGTTCACATCATGCAGGCATTATCAGGAGGATAGATGAAAGCTTATTTGGCGACTAGAAAAGGATTAATCGTATTAAAACAAAAATCGACCGGATGGGATGTTGAAAAAGCGCATTTTGATGGCGTCAAAGTCACTTATGTTTGTAGTGACCTTGCTAAAGGATGGATCTGGGCGGGTGTAAATCACGGGCATTGGGGTCCCAAACTGCATGTTTCGAAAAACCAAGGGAAAACTTTTGAAGAACTGGTTCCACCGAAATATCCGGAAGGATCAAAATTATCAATTAAAGAATACTGGGCGTGGGCTCGCGATTCAAAAGGTCGCATTTATGTAGGTACTGATCCGGCGGACTTGTTCTACAGTGATGACGAAGGTAAATCTTGGAATTTAAATAAATCTTTTTCTAAAATGGAAGGAAAGGACCGTTGGTTCGGAGCTGGAACTGATGGCACCGCTTTACATAGCATTCTGGTTCATCCTAAAAATGATAATCATCTCATCGCTGCAGTCTCCGTAGGTGGAGTATTAGAATCAAAAGATCGTGGTCAGTCTTGGAAGTACATTAATACTGGGCTTCAAGCGGACTTTATGCCAGACAAAGATGATCCTGTTGTACAAGATCCCCATTTAGTTGAAATGTCTCCTTCCAATCCAAATATTCTTTGGCAACAAAACCATTGTGGAATTTTTAAATCGGATAACTCAGGTGAAAAATGGCAAAACCTTAGCAAAGCCAAAGGCCTAAAGTCGCCATTTGGTTGGGCCGTTGTCGTCGATAAAAAAAATCCCGACATCGCCTACACTCTTCCTGCTCTTTCTGATGAAACTCGAGTTCCTGTACAAAAAAAATTGGTGGTACAAAAAACAACCAATGGCGGAAAAACTTGGAAAGCTTTAACTAAAGGGCTTCCGCAAAAATATTGTTACGATATCGTTTACAGGCATGCCTTTAAAAAAAGCGAAAAACAGTTATTATTTGGGTCTACAACTGGACACGTTTATTTTTCTAAAAATTCCGGCGACAGTTGGAAGCGGTTATCTTATCAACTGGCTCCTATCTATGCGGTTGAATTGATGTAATTGTTAAGATAGGCTAAAGGGTATGAAACCTGATAAATCAGTCGCTGCCATACCTTTTAATTCCTACCAAAAATTTATAATCGCTATCTTAGCATTTTTGCAGTTTACTATCATATTAGATTTTATGGTGTTGTCGCCTTTAGGCGCGGTCCTGATGCCAGCACTGCAAATCGGTCCCGCCCAATTTGGTTTAGTCGTTTCGGCCTATGCATTCAGTGCGGGAATTTCGGGAATATTGGCAGCCGGTTTTGCCGATCGATTTGATCGTAAAAAAATGCTTTTGTTTTTTTACGCTGGATTTATTGTCGGTACGCTTTTATGTGGTATAGCGCCAAACTATCATTTTCTATTGGGCGCCAGAATGGTCACGGGAATTTTTGGCGGGGTGATCGGTTCTATTGTTGGGGCAATCACAACGGATTTATTTCCCTTTGAAATGCGCGGGCGTGTGATGGGATTTATTCAGACTGCGTTTGCTGCCAGCCAGATTTTAGGTTTACCAGCAGGATTATATTTTTCTAACTTGTGGGGCTGGCATGCTCCGTTTCTAATTATTGTATTGATCAGTTTGCTTGCGGGAATTTTAATCATTTGGAAGATGAAGCCAGTTGATAGCCACTTAGGTTTAGAGGCTCCGAAAACGGCCTTTAGTCATTTGAAAATGACAGTAACAAATAAAACGTATCTGTTTGCGTTTGCCTCTACTGCATTACTATCTATCGGTGGCTTCATGATGATGCCTTTCAGTAGCGCCTTCACCGTAAACAATATGAAAATTTCGTTGGGTAATTTACCAATGATTTATTTGGTAACTGGTATTAGTTCTATTTTCTTAGGACCTATAATTGGTCGCCTATCAGATTCGATCGGTAAGTATAAAGTTTTTGTGGTTGGTAGTTTGATCAGTGCGTCTACCGTTTACATTTATACTAACCTTGGCGAAACACCGCTAATTCCGGTGTTAATTTTAAATGTAGTTATGTTTAGTGGTATTTTTTCACGCATGATTCCATCGGTTGCACTAATGTCAGCGATTCCTATTCCGGCAATGCGGGGTTCTTTTATGGCCATCAGCGCATCGTTGCAACAAATTGCCGGAGGATTTGCCGCAGTATTAGCCGGTTATATTGTAGTTCAAAATGGAAAAGAGGCTCCCTTAGAGCATTTTGACCGGGTCGGATATGTGATGATAGGCACCGTAATTATCAGCTTAATTATGATGTATTTCATCAACCAGAAAGTAAGCCAAAAGAAGCTTTCCTAACCCCTATTTTTAGTACATACTCCGAAATTATGAAAAAAGAACTTGTAAGGATGATTGCTGGTTTTCGCCGCTTTCGCGAAAAATTTTTTAAGGAAGAAGAAGTTTCCTTTTACGACAAGTTAAGTAGTTTAGGTCAAAGTCCCAAAACATTAATGATTGCCTGTAGCGATTCGCGGGTGGATCCGGCCATTTTATTTTCTTCAGCCCCTGGAGAAATTTTCGTTGTACGAAATGTGGCAAATCTAGTTCCTCCGTTTGAGTCCAGTATGGGTTTTCACGGGGTCAGTGCCGCGATCGAATTTGCCGTAGTTAATTTAAAAGTCGAAAACATCGTAGTCTTGGGTCACCGCCAATGCGGCGGAATTCAGTCTTTATTCCGACCCGAAAACGTAAAGAAAAATGGATTCGTTGCGCAGTGGATGAGCATTGCTGATTCGGCAAAAGCAATGGTATTGGAAAAACATCCTAATGCCGATGTGGATACTTTATGTAGAGAATGTGAACAAGAATCGATTGCTGTTTCTGTTAAAAATCTTCTTACCTTTCCATTTATCAGTGAGGCAGTTGGTAACGGTACTTTACAAATCTTAGGGCTTTATTTTGATTTGGAAGATGGACAATTATTTTTCTTAGACGATCAAACCCATTCCTTTCAAGAAGTGGTCTACCCAGATCTTAGAAAAGGACATGCATGAAGGCACTCGTTTTTGCCGGCAGTAATAGCCGCGCTTCAATAAACTTACAATTGGCAAAATACGCTGCTGAATTACTGAAGAGTCTGAAAAATTATGAAATTGAACTTTTAGATTTAAATAATTTCACAATGCCTATTTTTGGCGTCGATTTAGAATCTGAAATGGGTCCACAGCCTTTGGCGCAAAAGTTTATTGACCATATCACGGGCTGTGATGTGATTTTGATGTCTTTGGCCGAACACAACGGGTCTTACAGCGTTGCTTTTAAAAATGTCCTAGATTGGGCTTCTAGAATCAATGGCAAACCGTTTCAAAATAAACCCATGGTTATCTTAGCGACATCTCCAGGTGCCCGGGGCGGAGCCTCAGTATCGGCAGCGGCGGAAATGCGATTTCCATTTCTAGGAGCGCAGGTAAAAGGTGTCTTTTCGCTGCCTGAATTTCAAAAAAACTTTGAACCCTCAAAAGGCATCACCAATCCGGAATTACAGCAGAAATTAATCGAGCGACTTTCGCTGTTATAGAGTCTTTCTGACCGATTTTTGTAAATTCTTGAATAAACTGTTGGCGCTCCCTTACGGACCTGGGTAGCATAAAATCATGACAACGACACAAAACTATTGGCGCAAATGCAGTTCCTGCAAAAAAGACATTCCTCTTAACTCTACTTACTACGAATGCAGTGTCTCAACTTGTACCGGCCAAAGAACAGGATATGTTTTTTGTACTGTCGGATGTTGGGAGGTCCATCTTCCCGGCGCTAAACATCGGGACGCTGGAGCCGTTGAAAAACGATCACCATCAGTAGCCGCTCCTGCTGAAGTCGAACCAGTGGCCCCTCGTCGTATCATTGTGAACTCAGCTTCCGCTTCCATTGCGCAAACCTCTGTGTCGGTAAAGTCAGGGCCGAACAGCATGAACCATGAAGTCCTGGTCGTTGTCTCAAAAATGAAACAATACATTCGTGAAGCTAGCGAAATGAATACTTCTGAAGATGTTAATCAGATGTTATCAGAAATGATCCGCAAAGAATGCGATCGTGCTATTCAAAAAGCAAAGGCCTCCGGCCGGAAAACCGTTATGGCAAGGGACTTCACTGGCTAGACTTTAGTTTTCACTCTGAAAACACGACTGGTTTTTTAGATTAACTGTCTATACTATACAACAATTCTAAAGTTTTACATTAAACGGACAATACGTATCTGTTTTTGTTTTAGAAAAATTGAAACCTTCTAAACACTTAATTCACCAATCAAGCAAACCTAGACTACTATTTCGCTGGCATCGGCGTTGCTATTTAGATTAGTACCACCAGAAAAAACTAACTTTAGTAAGGGTTGAACTATGAGAAATACAATTTTTAAAAAAAATCTAAACTTAATGAAGATTTTTTTTACAGCTGGTGTGTTTATATTTGCAGGCTGCGCGAAAACGAACTTTAGTCCTGTAAAAAACACAAACACTCCTTTTGAAGAACCTAGTGAAAAAATCAACGACGAGTTTACAATCGACGATGACAAACCATTAATACCGGTGGACATCATCTTTGTAATCGACAATTCCTTATCTATGTTGGAAGAACAACAAAAGTTAGCCACTAAGTTATCCTATTTTACCAATTCAATTAGCGGTGTTGACTGGCAAATTGGAATCACAACTACTGATGTAAGCGGCGGTTTCTATTCTACAAATGGCAATCTGGTCGATTTAGTTTTTTCTAGCGCTAACACTAAATCTAACATATTAACTAAGAACACTCCCAGTTATGAAAAAGTTTTTTTGGATACGGTGACTCGTTATGGAACAGTTTTAAATTGCGAAAACTCCAGCATGGGTTGTGCCTCTGGAAACGAACAGCCTATGAAAGCAATCTATATGGGAATTGAAAGAAAAAATTCGGTGAATACTAGATTCTTCCGGCCTGGTGCCGATTTAGTTACGATAATTTTATCTGACGAGGATGAGGACAGTCCTGCACTTTCTGA
>JAYVAZ010000590.1:0-2396 GCA_043750675.1 Pseudobdellovibrionaceae bacterium
GCGAGTAACCCTAGTTCATACCAATGTAAATGTCTTGTAGAACTAGGGCTATTCGCCTAATTTGACTTCGGGCGCTTCGATCTGAAGCGTACGTACATACTTATCGCCACGAGTGGCTTCAAATTTTCCCCAAAGCCACATTAAAATTAGAGCCAAATAAAAGCCCCCAACTAATTTCAAAATGACTTTTTTAGGTAACTTGTAAGTTTCGGTAATTCCCTTTATTAAAAGCAACGCCGTAAACGCCAAACTAATGAGAATAATGGGAGAAACCAAAGACGACAAAATCTGCAATATAAAAAAGGGAATCGAAGAGAATAAAATCAAGGTATAAAGATTTTTAAAAGTCACCACTAACTGAAATACAATTTGGAGTAAGTAAAAAAACAAAAAAGTTGTGGCACCAATAACAATCAGCGAGCTGAGCGGAGTCATTATCACTCGTCCCAAGATTCCCAGGAAACTTTTCTCTAATACAGCGGAAATCGCTCCGCAAGATCCAGTAATAATAATTTGAAAAACCAGTAGTTTTTCCCAAGGCCAATCGGGAAGCGCGTTGATTTCAGTTAAAGGCTGTTTAAGAAACTTAATCAGGTAGTTTTTGTATTCGACAAAATCAGACTTCTGCACTTTGGAGCCTTTTGTTTATTTTCGGATTAATATAATCCGCTTCTGCAATTTTCTGGACTTTGTCGAAGAAAGACAACCAGTTTTTTCCGTCCAAGAAGTTAAATTTTTTCATCGGCCAATTTGTAACAATAATAGATGTTTGTTTTGGATTGGAGTTGACAAAGAACTTCATAAATCGAGGATCTTGGGTGAAGTCCTTAGGTGAAATCAAGTGAAAGACCGTATTCGCATTTTCCAAGAAAGAAAGGGTATCTTTTTCCCTTACTATTTGAGTTTGATAGCCATGCGCCGTCAGCACACGATGAAGTATCTTATAGAAAAAAACGGATTTATCGGGAACGATAAGAATGGGATAACGGGTCAGCAGGCAATTGGATTTAAGTGGTATTAAATTGTTCATTGAATCCCGATTAAAAAGAGCTGTCCATTTTAAGTGTCAAATCTAACGAACTACGATCACTGGTCTGATTAACAATGGCTGTACGGTAGGCTATTTCAGGTCCAATAGACAGCTGATTTTTAGTCACAAAGGCAAGGCTGTAGGAAAGTAATAAATGTGAACTCGTTTCGGTAAATCCGATATCGTTTTTGTGATACTCAAAAATACGGTAACCTACCCCTGAGGCAATAGAGTGACTGATATCTTCATTTAAAATCACATGCGAAACTTTTAGATCGATATCACGAATGTTTTTGGAGTCATTGGAACTGCTGTGTTGCCCGAAGTTTCGCAACAGAATATCACTTCTCCAGTAGGCAGAAAATAAATCGACACCGCCGCTGACTTGAAAACCGGAAAAGTAGCTGGTGATAGATTCGTTTTTAACTTCGTAATTGTGAGCTGTAGACAGCAACCCAAAACCAAAATGAAGCTTTAAATTTTTGTAAGGATCGTAAATGGAATCGGTAATTTTAGTGCGTTTTGCGTTCAACTGACTCAAAAGATCGTCGTAAGTCAATTCTTCAACCACTTGCTCCGCATGGACCTTAGTCGTGGAAAAAGTAAATAGAACTAACCCGGCTAGAAGAAAAGAATATTTGATAAGCTTAGACATAGCCCTAGTGTAACAAATATTTTGCGATTTTCAAAACAAGGACTTTCCTACTAGACTCTAAATTTGCCATAATTAAGTATATGAAGAATAATAAAAATCGTGTCCATTGTTTTTGCGCCTTTTGTAAAAAGCAAAGGAAGTATTATTCGCAAAAATCTCTTAACCTTTTTGAATTGTTTATCTGTTTGTTATTAGGATTTGGTACTGCCTTTTTAATTAAGCAAGAGTTCGACTTCCAATTCATTTTATTCTTTTTTGTATACGTTGTTTTAGCTGAAGTGTTTGTTTTAATCCGCTGGAGAATGAACCTGGTATGTCCTCATTGTGGATTTGATCCCGCCCTATATATGAAAAATAATGAATTAGCGGCGGAAAAAGTAAAAGGCTTTTTAGAAAAGAGAATTGGTTCGGCTGATTTTATTCTGAAAGATCCTTTACATCTACCGCGGATGCAAAAAAAGAGAGTCGATCAAATTAGAGAGCTATCAAAACAGGCCGAAAATCTGCAGGTAAGTAAGTCGGGTCACCTGCTATCAAAACAAGTTTAAGGCTTTGACACCGGTATCTTGGGCTATTAACATTGGATCATGTTTAAGCCGGTCGTAATCATTCCTACGTACAATGAAAAAGAAAATATTTTGCCGATTATTGCTGCTGTTTTTCAGCACAATCCAGAAGTAAATATTTTAGTTGTGGATGATGGTTCGCCTG
>JAYVAZ010000591.1:0-13183 GCA_043750675.1 Pseudobdellovibrionaceae bacterium
GATTGAAGCAGAACTTTCGTCTAGTTTTGAAACACTACTTCCTTCGTCGCCTTTTGGTACGTTCCCGGTAACATTATTTCCCGGTAAACGCGGTGTGAATCGACGATATATTTATTAACATAGCCGAATGTTACTCCAGTGACTGGTTTTGAAAGGTTTCGAAAATTACAAAATTCCAGCCTTTGGGCATTTACACCCATGGATTGCAAGGATTCGATTTGAGTGTATTCTGATTTGCAGTATTCTTCCGAAAAAGCAAAGTTGCTTGCTCCCTCCAAAGCTTTAAAGCCGTTACTGCAGTTTTGAAAGGGAAGGATAAAGAGTAAGGTTAGTAAAAAAAGGACCAAAATTTTAAGTTTTAAATTCATGGTTTCATTCCTTATATGCCTAGCAAATACTTATCGACTGGATGTGGATCGGAATGAATTGATTGAGAGTATTTTCTCAAACTGGGTCATATTTTTCTTGGTTTGATACATTATTTTTTCGGCAAGGGTGGCAGACCAGTTCAGAGTTTCCTATAGTCTCTAATGTTTTCAGACATTTTAAGTTTGCTTTTTTTCTTAGCCTGCAGATTTAAGCAATTCGATGTGGTCCAACTAAAGATACCCTTGTCATGGCGAAGAAAAAGTTCGGATCACGGCCGGGGCGAAGGGTGATAAAGAAATGAAAGTAGATGTCATTAAGTATGAAAAATGCAATTTTTCCGAGTTAAGAAATTTCGTAAGACAGTAAAAACCAAGGGTATAACTATGAAACAAACTTCGTTTTCATTCGCGAACAAAATAGAAAGACAATTTGGGGGATCGTTGAATTTGGGTAAAAGAAAGTCTTTGCGTCCTTTATCAACGAAGGTGCCTATTCATTTGGTTATAAAATCAAATCAAAAGGACGCCTTTAATCCCAGTTCGGCCTCGGTAAAAAAACTAATTGAAATTACAGCCAAAAAATTCGGTATTAGAATTTACGAAGTGGCACTGAATTGGTCTCACGTGCATTTTAGTTATAAAATTAAGGACTCGGGATGAATATAAAAAATTTATCAGGGCAGTAACGTCGCTACTCGCGCTAAAAATCAGATCAAAAAAACCAGGTTTAAAAGCAGTTTTTAGTCTTCGCCCCTTTACTCGCTTACTGTCGTGGGGAAAAGATTTTAAGAACGTATTAAATTACCATGTTGTTAATCAGTTGGAGGCGTGGGGACATTTGAGTCGTAAGAAGGGCTTAACCGGTAAAATGATTCGCGACAAAGGCCATAAGAGGCTAGTCACAAAAAAAAGGTCGCAGGCCAAGCAAAGTTAGACAAATCCGCCGTAAAAGCCTAGGCTTCAAAATCAAAATCAAAATTAGCTCTTTAGCGAAACAACTCCTCGATTTAGATAACTTTTTCCCAGCCGTCATTCTAAAAGAATTGCATCTTTGAAGGATTCTACCTGCAATTTATTAAAGCACCCGCCCCTGCATAAACAGATCGGGGTTCCAATCACTTGCTAATCCCTGAACGAATCAATTGGAAAAAACCATAGTTTGCACAACCAAATTTCCTAGGAATGTGAGTTAGAATCGAACCGCGCAAACCATCCTTATTGTGATTGAAAAAGGCTCCCCGCGACTATATAACTTTCCCAATGGACGAGTATTTTGCCCCCGCACCGGAGGCCCACCAGAAAAAAGAAAAAAACAAAGCCCGTGAATTACGAAATAGCTCTTGGTGGCGTCAGCAGTTGGGTAAGGGAATTTGTTACCACTGCGAAAAAACGTTTAAATCTGAAGAATTAACCATGGATCATTTAATCCCAATTATACGCGGGGGAACCTCGGATAAGAAGAATTGTGTGACCTCCTGTAAGGACTGTAACAATAAAAAAGGGCATAAGACCCGGGCCGAATTGGAAATCGAAAAACTGCAACTCTCCCACAAAAAGCCCGAAAACTAGGCAATTACACGCATCGTCATCACACTTTATTTGCAAGTTATTAAAATACTTTGATTTTTCGGTGTCTTTTCTTTCTTCTATGACTTGGACTAAAATCAAGACGGAGTTTGCGTGAGCAAAATTACAAAAAGTAGTACAGCCGAATATTTTGCAAAAAACCTACAACAGGTGGGTTTTTCATCACCGCTAAAGGCAGTATTAACCACTTTAAAAGAAGCGGTTGATAACTCTTTGGATGCTTGTGAGCAATCGGAGATTTTACCTGATATCGAAGTTCTAATTCAAAAAATTGGAACGGGATCCTCTAAAAATACAGATTTAATCAAAATAGTAGTCGAAGATAACGGGCCTGGAATCGAACAAGAGGATTTAGCCAAGGTCTTCGGTGAATATTTGGCCTCCAGTAAATTTGGAAAAGGGCAATGTTCGCGCGGTCAGCAAGGTATCGGTATTTCTGCTGCCACCACTTGGGCACAATTAACTAATGCCAAGGGTGCCGTCGTTAAAAGTAAAACTAAAAGTATGCGCAAAGCAATCAGTGGAGTCGTTGATGTCGACATCAAATCCAACACCGGAATTTTGCGAAATAAAGAAATGCTAGATTGGGATAAGCCGCACGGAGTTCGAGTCGAATTTATCATCGATGGAAGAATTCAATTAAACGGAGATGGTGGTTTAATCACATACTTAGAAGGCACAGTTTTAGTAAATCCTCATCTTACTATTCGCTATAAATTGATGGATAATGACTGGGTAAAAATCGAACGCGTAACAAATCAAGTTCCAGATATTCCGGGTGCGACATTGCCGCATCCGCACACGTTTAAATTGGGTGAATTTATCACTCATTCAACTTTATACGGAAAAATCAGTTTAGATAAATTTTTGAAAACGGGTTTTTCTAGGGTTCATGATCAGTCTTTAAAAGACTTCGTTGCGAAGGGATTGCCCAAAGGTTTGTTAGACAAACCCGTATCATCTTTGAAAGATGAGGACTTTAAAAAGGTCTTTACTGCGGTTCAAGAAACCGAATTAATGGCGCCCTCAACGAAAAGTGTACTTACGGTAGGGGAAGAATCGCTTTCTAAAAGTATTCAGCGTTTAGGTGAAGTGGATTTCTTTTCCGTTATCACCAGAAAACCGGCTATTTGTGACTTTAAACCGGTAGTGGTTGAAGTGGCTTTGGCGCGTTTCAAAAATCGAAATTTAGAAAACGATGCTCCGGTACAACTATTACGATTTGCCAATCGAGTTCCCTTGCAGTTTGATAAATCAGGTTGTGCAATTACCTGGGCAATCGAATCAGTGAATTGGAAAAACTACGGTTTAAGTCAGCCCAAGGGTAGTTTACCGATTGGACCTTACGTGTTTGCGGTTTCTCTGGTTTCTCCCTTTATTAAATTTAAGAATGCTTCGAAGGAAACTATTGATGCCAGTGAAGAGTTAGTAGAAGAAATTCGCCGAACTTTAATGCAAGCTGGTCAGAAACTTTCACGTCATATTAAAAAGGAATTTAAAGAAGCTGATTTGGAAAGAAAATTAGCTCATATCGAACAATTTGGTCCGATTTTGGTGGAATGTTTGGTTCGACTGACTAAATCCAATGACGCGCGAAAAAAGAAGGCCGAAGAAGGTCTGAAAAAACTTCTAGGCAGAGATTCGCAGGAAGCCATTGCTGATTTGGAAGAAGCATCGACTAAACTGGCTGTCCAAAAATCAAAACAGGCCAAGAAATTAGGAATCGACGAAGATGTTTCCGAAAGCCAGTCGGAAGCAGATTTTTCTGAAGACGACGAAGCCGACGAAAAATCTTTAAAAGGTACAAAAAAGATGGCGGAACCTGCCGGTACAAAAAAGCAGGCCGATCCTATAGCGACAAAGAAACACGCCGACCCCATTTCTACAAAAAAGATGGCTGATCCGGTGGGAACTAAAAAGGAATTCGCGCCTGTAGGGACGAAAAAAGCTACTGACGGCACTAAAAAAATGGCCCCTGAGGGGACCAAAAAAATGGCCCCAGAGGGAACTAAAAAAACAGTCGCCCCTATAGCTACGAAAAAGAAAAAGTAAGGTATAAATTATGTCTAAATTAATCAGTATTCGTGAATTAAAAATCGATATCCCGCATGAAGCTAAGAAATTAGCCGAAGTCATGTTGAAGGATCTTGAAAACAGTAAACGACCCGTTTTAGAAGCGGTAAAATGTGCCTTGGATAACTCATTTTATAATCCAAAAGTTGGGTTTTTAACTCCAGGAGATAAAAAAGTTCGCACCGAACTAAATGTTTCTTCGGTACAAAAATTAGCCCGCGTCGTATTTATGTTGGAAATTTTGCTACGGAACTTGGACATCGGAGCCGTAAATACAAAAAGGGAATTATATTACATCACAAAAGGTATGATCAAAGGCAACGGCCGATACCGCCCTCTGGATTTTGAAGATCAGTCCGAAAGTGATGATATTATCGATTTTATCGGAGATATGTTAGAAGTTTATCGCGAAGAATTAAACTGTTTTGCCAATGATCGCGGCGGACAAACTTATTCACAGCAGTTGGTTGTGACGGAAACTATGTCTGACGGCGAGAAGGCGACAATTGATTTGTCGACTTTAGGAACCGCGCCTTTCCAGCCAAAAAATAAACCACAAAGTTTAAAATTGAAGGCGCGTAAGAAAATTGATTTCTGTTTAATCGTTGAATCGGAAGGTACCGCAAATACCTTGGTTTCGATGGGATTTACTAAACGAAATAATTGTATTTTGATGGGTGCTCAAGGGGTTCCTTCAAATGGTGTTCGTGGTTGGTGTAAACTAATTCAAGAAGAGCTAAATGTACCAATGTATTTCTTCGGAGATCTGGATGCGTACACATTGCAAAATATTTTCCGCACCTTAAAAGCCGGTTCTGCAGCCAGTTTAATCAGAAATGCTGATTTCTCGGCACCTAGTGTGAAGTTTTTGGGAGTCCTTCCTGAAGACGTAAAAAAATATGATTTATTTTGTTACAAAGTAAAAGAGAATGATGTTGCCGAAGCACGATCTTTGAAAAAGGCTAAAGATGCTTTGGAAAATGATCCCTTCTTCTTAGATAAAAAAAATAAAAACTTGGCAGATATTCTACGCTGGTTAGTAAAAGAAAAACAGCGTTGCGAGCAGCAAGCGTTCTTCTCGGTCGATCCACAAGATCCTATCAAAATGGAAAAACTGATTCTAGAAAAGATTCGTGGCGGAGCTTACGTATAACTATTTGAAATCATTGGCTTTGTAAGTTCCACCTGTACAGAATCTTAACAGATGCAATCTTTTGCGATTGCATTTATAACTACTTCATACGAAACAAAACATTCGGTAGATTTATCACCGAAGAGGGTTGAAGCTTTGGCTTCAAAAAAAGAGATCGTTTTGCTATGGGGTTAGTTCTAAAGACAAGTAGTTTTTTGGTAGGGGTTACTGTCTTCATCGCCACAGTTGTTAGCACCGCTCGGGCCGATCTCGGCCGGTGCCAACAGCTGATGGGTCGATGTGATTATTACCTTTGTTTAGAAGAAGAAATCGACTGTGGTCCTCATGGTTATTTTAAAAATTTCGCTTATCCTTATTGCAAAAAATATAAAAATTCTGAATTGTTGTTCTCAAGTAAAGGCAAAAAGTTTTTGCAGTTTGTGCGACCTTGTTTACAGGATCAGATGAATTCTTACTTATCCGATGTGGTTTTAGAAGGTATTCAAAATAAGGCAGAGTTTTGTTCGGAACTAAAAAGTTTCGCAATTGATTCGCATGTGACTTGTTACGAACAAGGTCACTTTTGTAGTCTAGGAATATTTGATAAACTTAAGGTAGAAGGTCTAGCTGCCAAACAAATTTTCGATCCAGAAATTCAAGCTTTCGCGGATAAAATTAATCAGTGCTTTTAATATTCTAGAGTTCTACAATACAAGATATGATTTATCTGGTTGTACCTTGTTTTAACGAGGTAAAAAGACTCGATTTTAAAGCGTTTACTGACTTTCAGTCAGCCAGTTTATTTACGCGACCAGTGCAAATAGTTTTTGTTGATGACGGTTCGGTTGATGGTACTCATGACTGGATTCAAAAAAAAATGGATCAGCTAAAATCTGAAACCGAATCCTTAACCCAAGAGCAAATTTTCAATTTTAAATTAGAACGAAACAGTGGCAAGGCCGAAGCGGTTCGCCAAGGAATGTTGTACGTTCAGAATCGATTCAAGGTGGGATCAACCGATTGGGTAGGCTTTTGGGACGCCGATTTGGCAACGCCACTTCTTGAGTTAAATAAAATGGTGCAAATGGCCGCAGAAGAGCCAGGCACTGAGTCGGTTTGGGGTAGTCGCGTCTATCGTTTGGGTAGTGAAATTAAAAGGTCCCCTCTGCGCCATTATTTAGGTAGAGCATTTGCTACGGTCATTTCAATTTTGTTAAAAGTCGAAAGTTACGATACCCAATGTGGTGCTAAAATTTTTCGTGGGGATAAGGTCGGCGAAGCATTTAATGAGCCATTCATTAGTCGCTGGATCTTCGACGTCGAAATCTTGCTGCGTCTAAGGCAGAAAAATATTATTGAGTACCCTTTGCGCAAATGGGTCGATCAGCCAGGTTCCAAAGTGAAAGTCATTAGGGAAATTGGCCGCGTTTGGGGCGATATCTTGGCCATTCGCAAAAAGTATCATCAGCGTAATTGACGCGTTTCATATCCATGTCTTCGTCGGCAACTCTTTGCTAAAATAAATCTAACAAAGGATTTATATGTCAGCAAAAATTGAAACCACTCCCGAAATGGTCACAAAAGTCTATCAAACAACTCAGGCGAAATTAGAGATAGTTAGAAAAAGATTAGGGCGTCCGGTCACTTTAGCAGAAAAAATTCTGTTCGGTCATTTAGACGATCCACAAAATCAAGAGTTAATCCGCGGTAAAAGTTTTCTTTTATTAAGACCTGATCGCGTGGCTATGCAAGATGCGACAGCGCAAATGGCGATATTACAGTTTATGTTGGCAAATAAAGATGAAGCTGCCGTACCTTCAACGGTTCATTGTGATCATCTGATCCGTGCTCAAAAAGGCAAAGAGATCGATATGCAAGTTTCTAATAAAGAGAATGAAGAAGTTTTTAATTTTCTGGCCACAGCAGCATCCAGATACAATATTGGTTTCTGGAAACCGGGCGCGGGAATCATTCATCAAGTCATTTTAGAAAATTATGCTTTTCCAGGCGGACTAATGATTGGTACCGATTCGCATACTCCGAATGCCGGTGGATTAGGAATGTGTGCTGTAGGTGTTGGTGGATCTGATGCTAGTGATGTTATGGTTGGACTCCCTTGGGAAGTTAAAAATCCAGAATTAATTGGTGTTCACTTAAAAGGTAAAATGAGTGGCTGGACATCGGCGAAAGATGTCATTTTAAAATTATGTGGTTTGCTGACGGTAAAAGGTGGAACAGATCGGATCGTTGAATATTTTGGCGAAGGAACTGAATCCATCAGCTGCACAGGTAAGGCAACGATTACTAATATGGGTGCCGAATTAGGTGCTACATGTTCGGTATTTCCCTACGATGATCGTATGGGCGTTTACTTAAAGGCAACCGGCCGCGCTGAATTGGCTTCGATTGCACAACAAAATAAAGCTTTATTGAGTGCAGATCCTGAAGTTGCTAAAGATCCAAAAAAATATTTTGATCAGGTTATCGAAATAGACTTATCGACTTTGGAGCCACATTTGGTTGGTCCTCATACTCCCGACTTAGCTCGACCGATTTCTGCAGTAAAAAAAGAAGCGCAAGAAAAAGGATATCCTGTACAATTATCAAGCGCACTAATTGGATCTTGTACCAATTCTTCTTATGAAGATATTGGTCGTTCTGCATTTATCGCCAAACAGGCCATTGCTATTGGTGTTAAAATGAAACAACCGTTTTTGGTTTCTCCCGGGTCAACCCAAATCCAAAACACGATTGAACGTGATGGACAGATGGAAATTTTTAATGCGGTTGGTGCAACGGTATTGGCTAATGCTTGCGGACCTTGTATTGGTCAGTGGAAACGCGAAGATATTAAAACCGGCGACAAAAACACTATTATCACCTCATTTAATCGTAACTTCCGTGGAAGAAATGATTCAAACGCGGAAACCTTGGCCTTCATTGGTTCACCAGAAATGGTTATGGCGTTGGGATTAGCTGGTCGTTTGGATTTTAATCCAATGACTGACGAACTAGAGGGTCCAAATGGTAAAATTAAACTTAAAGTTCCTGAGGCGCCTGAACTGCCAGCTAAAGGGTTCGTAGCCGATACTGAAGGTTACCAAAAACCGGCGGGATCAACGGCGAAAGTGGCAGTTAATCCCACTTCCGATCGATTGCAATTGTTAGTTCCGTTTACAAAGTGGGATGGCAAAGATTTTACTGACCAAATTGTTTTGGCGAAAGCCAAAGGTAAATGTACGACGGATCATATATCACCAGGAGGCCCATGGTTAAAATTTCGAGGTCATCTTGATAATATTTCAAACAATATGTTATTAGGAGCGGACAATGCTTTTACCAAAGAAATTGGAAAGGGTAAAAATCAACTTAATGGCGAAAAATCAATTGAGTTTGCTAAGATCGCTCGTGAATACAAAAAAGCCGATAAGGGTTGGGTTATCTTCGGTGATGAAAATTACGGCGAAGGTTCTTCACGCGAACACGCGGCCATGTGCCCAAGATTTTTAGGTTGTACTGCTGTAATCGCAAGAAGTTTCGCGCGAATTCACGAAACCAATTTAAAGAAACAAGGTGTTTTGGCTTTGCATTTTGCTAATCCGACGGATTACGAAAAAATACAGGAAGATGATCGCGTTAGTTTGACAGGTTTGTCTGGCCTGGCTCCTGGTAAAAATGTATCGATGACGATCACCCATAAGGATGGAAATAATGAAACCATCGAGCTGATTCATACCTACAACCAAGAACAACTGAAATGGTTTAAAGCCGGATCGGCTTTGAATTTAATTCGCGGCTTGTAATTCAAATTGATAAAGCCGTAGTAAATTACGGCTTTATTTATTTGGGTCCCACCAATGGAAACAAATACTGGGTGGTCATTTCATTGTCGGCTTTTATCGTATAGATCTCAATAATAGGATTGCCAATTAGTCTTCCGATTCCGTTCGCATGATCTCTGGCCAACGGATAAACTTTAATCGGGCCAATACTGGGGGCCCCTTCAAATTTTGCAGTTAAATAATTTCCTGCTTCAAGTTTTTCCAGCTTATATCCTTCTGGAAAGGATATATTTTTGCCGAGGACCAAAAGGCCGTCTCCGTCAGATAACAGACAACCTGCGTTTGATCTTAATCGTTCTTCTTCGACTAAGTCAGGGTCATCATTGAATCTGCCAAAGGTTTGAAGGCATGGAATATTCTGTTGTTTTGCCCAAGTTTCAATTTCTTCGATCAATGGCGTAATTTTATGATAAGGACCGACATGGTCTTTATAAAGTAGGTAGTAGGGACCGGCTTGTTTCTCAGTGATCTCAACGGGCTTAAAATAGCCAACATGATAAATAAGTCTTCCCATAAAAATTAAAACCAACGAAGAAATCGCAATAATTATATAACGCATTTTAATTTTTCCATTTGATAGAACAGCCCATTGAAGGAATTTGGGGTTTTAAGATCTTTTCACCCTTGCTTAAGATTACGGCGGCTTCGTAAAGTTCACGTTTGGTCACTAGTTCAGGATTCTTCCAATTGTCATCCAGTCGTCCACGATAGGCTAACTGTAATTCTTTATCGTAAAGAAAATAATCTGGAGTACATACGGCGCCAAAGGTTTTGGCCACCTGTTGAGTTTCGTCGTGAAGATAGACAAAAGAATAATTTTTTTCGAAATATCTCTTTTGGAGGTTTTCAAAAGAGTCTTCCGTGTACTTACTGGATTCGTTACTGCAGATCGCGACCATATGGATACCTTGGATTTTAAGATCATTACCTAATTGTATTAAACGATCTTCAATGGCCTTAACATAGGGACAATGATTACAAATGAACAAAACTAAAAGCGGATTTTTATCTGAAAAGTCAGATAACTTGTAAAATTTTTCATCCATTGCTTTCAAGCGGAAGTCGGGACAAGTAGTTCCTAATTCGTTTTCCGGTGTATAAGTTAAAGCCATATAATTCCTTAAAGTTCTAACCAAGAGATTTTTTCGTTGCGGGTAAAAATATTTCCCTCGGCATCCAAGCTAATAATTTCGGATTTTTTATGGGGGAATAAATTAAGTGCCTGCACAAGCTCTTCACAAGTAATCACATCCAGCTGTTGGTCAACGCGATCGATTTCTAATTTTAGTCCAATCCAAAAGTTCTGTAGAAACGTCCACCAATTGGCTGCATCGATAGTTAAGTCGGAATCATGCAGATTGGTTGCGGTTATCAGGTCAGGGGAATTAAGAACATTCAGTCCTAAACCGACAAATAAAACATTATTATTTTCGTGACGGGTAGATTCGATTAAAAGGCCGGAAACCTTTTTATCTTCCAGATAAATATCATTGGGAGCTTTGATCGAAAAGGCGCCCATAGGCCAAGCAGATTTCAGCGCTTTATATAAAACCAGGCCTACTTTACAACTGAAAACGGGTAGCATATTTCCGGCTGTATGAAACTTCCATGTAGAAAGAAACAATTGATTCGGCGTCGGCGTATTCAACCACTGATTTTGGCCACGGCCACGCCCGGCAGTTTGCAGAGTTGTGAAAAATAAGGAATCCTTACTGGAAATTTCGTTTTTGGCCAGGATCTGAGTGCTATCTAATATTTCTTTATATCGAAATTTGACCTGCTTTTTTTCGCACCAAAGAAAAGTAGAATGAACCAAATCAAAGGTCATTATTTGCCCCAATCAAATAATAAACTAACGTCAACGGATGGCGCCGAGTGGGTAAGGGCGCCCACGCTGATGTAATTCACGCCTAACTCCGCTACCTGAGCAACGCGGTCTAAACTCATGTTTCCGCTGGCTTCTGATTCCATTCCAGGAGGAATTAAGGCTAAAGATTGTTTCAGTAAATCATTGTTCATATTGTCTAAAAGAACTCTTTGAATTTTAAGCCCAATACACTCTTTAACTTCGGAAATATTTTTAGCTTCGACTTCAATTGCTGTATCCGTATAACTGCGAACCCGTTCTACAGCGGGTGTTATGCCGCCCATCATCGAGATATGATTGTCTTTGATTAAGATCGCCGTACTTAAATTTAATCGATGGTTTAATCCGCCGCCGTGAACTACCGCGCGTTTTTCTAATTCGCGGTAGGCTGGGGTGGTTTTTCGGGTATCTAATATTTTTGTACCAAATGGATTGACCAAATCGACAAATTTTCTGGTTAAGGTGGCAATTCCAGAAAGATGCATTAAGAAATTTAAAGCGACTCGTTCGGCTTTTAGGATCTGAACCAAATCACCTTGAAGAGTGCAAATGATTTGTTTTTGAAGAATTTTTTGTCCTTCTTCAAAATGCCAAACAACTTTAATAGTTGGATCCAACATAAGCATCGTTTGCTCGAAGGCCGAACTTCCGGAAAGTATCAGATCTTGTTTGGCTTTCAGTTTAGCATGGCCAATCTTAGGGGCCATTGCCAATGATTCAGTTGTTAAATCGCCCGAAGGCATATCTTCTTTTATTGCTGCTTTTATTAGTTCGAATAAGGTCATGGGAAAGGGATACTATAGTCTTTCGGATTCTTTAAGAAGCTTTTGGACTTCTTCTCTTATTATGCGTTCAGCCACGTCAGGGATAACTTTCCAAGCGATGGTTTCTAAAACTTCGCGAACTTGCTCTCTTAAAATGGATTCCAAATGTTGCGGGTCAAAACCGGAAACGTCCAACTTAGTGGCGCCACTGGGATTATTTTTAGCTTCGGTTTTTGTTCCTGTAGAGACTTGTCCCAAGCCAATATTAGAAGCCACATTGGTATTGGTTCTGTTTTGCGATGTCGAAGTCACGTTTGTGTTTTGCCCCATCTGTCGGGCCAAACTAGTCATGCTAAATTTGGTATCGCCAGCGGGTTCGTCTTCAGTCATAAAAGTCGAGGACACCGTTTGTTGAGGAATTCTTTGTTTCGGAGCAATTGGAGCATTAAAAGGAACATTCGGAATTTCTTCCTGTTCTGAACTTAATGCAATGGAAGCCAAAGTAAGATCGCTACCATATTCTTCCGGTTCGAAAGACTCTAAATTATCAGAGGGCAGTTCAATTTTGAATTTAGTTAAATCTGCTTTTAGCTCTTTACGAACCCATTGTTCCGGGTTGGGAGAATTGGATGTCCTTGCTGTTTTAGTGGCCGTAGGCTGTTTTTGTGGCAAAGGAACTTGTTGAAAATCTTCAGGCTCCTCAAAGTCTGCGGCCGGAATTTGCGGAATAGCATCTTTGCCTTTTAACACGGGAATTGATGGAAGTTCCATCGTAGGCAGTTTCGCTTTGGCATCGTCAAAGTCCGGTAACTTCGGAAACGATAAGAAATTGGAAATAACATTAGAGTTCAATTCAGGAACCAGGTCTTTTACCAGCGAACGCAAAGTTTCCGCATCAAAAGGCTTCTCTAATTTGCGATCTACGCCAACAGTTTTGGCCTTTTGATCATCAAATTCCATAAAGCTGCTCCACATTAGCACCACGGGGATCTTTTTTGTGAGGGAATCTGATTTAATATCGGAACAAACCTCATAGCCATTTCTTTTGGCTAACAGGATATCGCAAAAAATAATATTGGGCTGAAACACGCGCGCAACCTGCAGTACATCGATACCAACAGTTACGGATTTTATTTCAACTGCAAAATCTTGCAGCGTAAGTTGAATTACTTTTTTAATCGTAGCGCTTTCATCGGCCAACAAGATGCGTAATGACATAACTTAATTAGATATTTTTCAGAGACCTCAGTCAAGATCCACGTTAAATTTTATATATGAATCGTATTGATAGGTACATTGCAGCCATATTTTGGAGTTTCTTTGCCGGGGGGTTGCTGGTTTTTGTGACTTTGTTCACTTCCATCGATGCTTTAAGTACCATGGTAAATTACAAAAACGTCGCTTTCGGCTCGGTGGCCTCTTACTACTTGGCCTATGTTCCTGAAATCGCTTATCGAATGATTCCCGTATCATGCCTATTGGCGACTCTGTTTACTTTGGCAACTTTACAGAAGTCGAACGAGTTGGTGGCGTTGTTTAGTATAGGGATG
>JAYVAZ010000592.1:0-1704 GCA_043750675.1 Pseudobdellovibrionaceae bacterium
GCGTTCTTCTGAATCCACTTGTTCTAAAAGCTCAATCTGGCCCAATACTTCAATAACTTTAGATTTGTTTCCGCTTACAGGATCTTTAACAGATTCAACTTCCTTGATGGCCATCAAAATTTTTGGCGTTTCGCTGGGAAGTTTTATCGTGATGAATTGGTATTCGGCCGCTGTACGAGTACCCATTTCGGTCTCGACCACTTGCCCTTTGCTTTCGGGCATTTTATCTACCAGATAAAATGGCAACACCATTCGCGCCGTTGGGTAAACTACCTGCAAAGATTTTAAGTCGATTGTAAATTCACTCCGAGGATTATTTTTACTTAAAGACCAAGCCGGCAAACTTTGGGGAATTTTTCCCATAGGTTTTGTTTCCCGAATCGGAGGCGGCAATGGAGTATCTAATTCCAATTGTTTTTCTACTGCTGATAAAGATGAAGTTTCGCCTTCAGGTTCGGCTACGGGATTTGCTGGATCAGCAGAAGCAACCTCAACCGGAGGGACGACCTCAGCCGGAGTGTTAACTGCGACATCCGCTGGGGCCGCTTCGACCGGTTCATTAGGTTTTTTTTCAACGGCCAAGGCTGGGGGCTCAGTTAAAGTGCCTGGAACAAAAGAAACGTTATTTTGTGGCATTATTTCGTGTGGGTTTTCGATCAGACTGGAATTCAACGACCAAATCTTTGGCCAAAATTGCGGATCACCAAAAAAAGTTTCACTGATATCCCAAAGAGTATCACCCTGATTAATACTGTAGGTTTGACTTCGCCCACTGTTGGCCTTAGTCCAATTTTCGTCATCAGTCGGTTTGATATTGAACTGCTGATAAATATCGTGAAACCTTTTCTCTTTGGTGTAGTCAGCATCATCTTGAGCTGTCGCCACCTTCGAGCAAAGTAATAAAATCAAAAAATAATTTAGTTTCACATCAACATCCCTATTGATAAAACATTTTTTCGAGGACTTACTTAATCAAAACCAATTCCGCTTCAGCTCTGTATGATTCAGGGCTACCCGGATATTTGGACTTTACCATTTGATAAACTTCTTTAGCTTGTTCATTCAAATTCATTTTTTTATAAGTCGAAGCTAGGGCAAAATAAGCACCGTTGGCCTTGTTGCTGTTTGGATATTTCGAAGTGATCCAATTGAAATATTTAATTGAAAGTTCATACTTCTTTTGCGATAGACTGAAAATTCCCGCTAAATAAAGCGCTTCGTCGATGTAGTAACCATTAGGAAATCTTTGAATCATAACGTTCGCGATTCGATTGTAATTGTAAGCATCGCCGGAGTCGTAACATTGAATCAATAAACGATAAAGTTGATCTTCAGAGGCCCTTGGGGAAACTTGAATCACCGAACGCTTGGCCTGGGTTTTAATGCCATGAATCGCATTTCGTTTTGCTAGAACTAAATTCTTATCTTTTAAATCTTGTTTTTGCTCTTCTTTGATTCTACGACTCAAGTCGCTAGGTTTCACATTTTGAAGGCTATTTAAGCCAGTCGGTTTTGATTGTTTCTTTTGCATTTGCTGAGTTGCGCAGCCAAACAAAGTACTGAATAAACAAACAGTGAGGATAGTTTTGATATTTTTAGTCATACAGAAATTATGACACAGTAATAAAAAAGGCGGCAAGCTTAAGAATTAAAAAGAGTTATCCACATAAAATGGGGAAATGGTGGATTCCCGGACCATAGACC
>JAYVAZ010000593.1:0-3305 GCA_043750675.1 Pseudobdellovibrionaceae bacterium
TTTTCCAATAATATCTTTACTCATGATAAAAGAAAAAATCGGAAACACTACGAAGCCAGTCCCAATAACAATCAGCGATCGCAAACAAACCTTTAAGGCATAACCTAAGGTACCAAATTGCTGATAGGTACCTAAACGCTGGTCAAATACCCATTCCCCAGGCGTAAATCCTAAAAACAAGCGATTGGCTACCAAATAGATCCAAGACATCGTTGCGAAAAGTGCGATTAAACTTCCGTACAAAACAAATTCTTGATCTGGATTTGATAAGTTTGCGAATAGATCAACTTGAGTAACTAAAAGAAGAACGATCAAACATAAAAGGCTTAAAGCAAAAATAAGCATCGTATCTAAAAGGCTGGCCGAAAAATCCCAAGAACTAGGTAAAAACTTTTCCACTTTTGGTGTATTCGAAATTTTATTATTAGCAGCCTGACTGATTTTCTTTTTGCTATGAAGGGTCTTTAAAATTTCATCAACAGTATCGGTTTCAGGCAACAATGTTGATTCTTTTCTAAGCTCCATAGGAGCGTCTTTTTTAGCTTCTTTTCTTGGTAATGTTGAGCTTAGCTCGGGCTGAATATGAATGTCGCTATCAGTAATTTGTCCGCGAAATAATGACTTTTTTGCCGATTCTGGTTGAGCGGACTGTTTGGCCGGGCTTTTTTTGTGAAATCCTAAACCTTCGGTTAGAGGCTTAAATTCAAATTCTTCAAAAGAGTCCATGGTCACCTCAAAGGGAGTTATTTCATCAATTCAAACTCATACTTTAGGACGGAGATTAAAGTGATGCAAGCCGTTTCCACGCGCAAAACTTGCTCTCCTAGTGAGACAGATTTTAAGTGATTTTGGCTAAAAGTCTGGACCTCAGTCTGGGAAAACCCGCCTTCGCCGCCAACAAATAGCCAAATTTCTTCAGGTTTTTGGTTTTTCTGGGCAGCAGCGATATAGGTTCGGATATCCACGTCGGCTTTGCCTTCGAAAGCAAAAAAACCAAGATTGTTTACAGAAGCGGACTTTTGTTGAAACAACTTTGCCAAACTAACCGCTGGCAAAATGTTCAGAAGATCACCCCGGCCTGACTGTTGGGTGGCAGAAAGTACGATTTTGCGCCATCTTTCCAAACGGCTTTCCGGAAGGTCAGATTTAATAAAACTATAATCAGAAAAAAATGGACGAATGCTGTGAACACCCATTTCAACCGCTTTTTCAATAACGGCATCCATGGTTGGAAACTTCGCAACGGAGAGACATAAGTGAAGGTGCGGTTTCTTAAGTTCAGGAATAACTCTGGTTTCTAAAATTTTTAGAAGTGCGTTCTTTTTATTGGATTCAAGGACTTCGACAAAGTGGGCCTTGTTTTGGTCGCCTAAAACCTCAAACTTGGAACCTTTTTCTTGCCGGCAAACCGAAAATATATGGTGAAAGATATCACCTTCAATGTGGATCAGATCACCTTTAATCATTTCTTGAGGCACCCAATAGCGACGCAATCAATTCTCCTGCTGCCCCGTTGGGGCAAGTTCTCCTGTTGCCCTTTTTATGGGGCCATTTCTCCAGCTAAGGGGATTGTAACCAGTAGCCGACCCATTCGTCTTTTTCGATTCGACGGATAACTTTAAGATTCGACTTATCAATAAAATTTTGCATAAAAAAAGCTTCGCGTTCCAATAGAATTCCGGTCAGAAATATATGGCCCTGAGGTTTTAATGCTTTCAGCAAATCGTTTCGAATTCTAACTAAAATGCCGTCAATAATATTTGCGACAACTATGTCATATTTTTCTTTTATCTCTTCAATCAGTTCATGGCCGATTACCACATTCTTAATTTGGTTTGATTCGACATTTTCCTTGGCAACTCTACGCGCTTCGGGATCAATTTCAATTCCTTTGGAACTGCCAATGCCCTGTCTGCTTCCTAGCATTGCCAAGATTCCGGTTCCGGTTCCTACATCGAGAAGATTTTTATTTTCCTTCGCAGTTAGCGATCCGGTGATTTTATAAACAAAATAAGCCGCCATTTGTGTCGTTGCGTGAGTACCGGTTCCGAAAGCCATGCCGGGATCGATGAGTATACTATGAGCAGGATCGGTAGGGGATTTATGCCAAGTGGGAACAACCCAGTAAGGGCCGATTAGCTGAAAAGGTTCAAAACCTTTTTTCCATTCTTCCAGCCAATCCTTAGATTGTTCTTCAAAAATTTCAGTGGATATATGACTGTCTACCACTTTAAGCTGCGTGAAAAAATCGACTGCAGGAGTTTTGTCAAAATAGACGTCAAGGTCATGGGTTTTTTGGTGAACAATATCGGCTTCGTAAGTGAGATCCGGTTGAAGATACGACAATACTTCGGTGACACCGCTGGCTCCAAAACTAAAACAGACATCGGTGGCATCATCTTCTAAATGTGTGGGTACTTTGCTTAAGCGAACTCTAAAATATGAACTCATGGTCTTTCTATTAGATCTCCTATCATCAAACCATTTTGTTCTAGCATAGGTTCATCGTCTCTTGGTATTAATTTTACTTCCCGGGCTACAGAAATCCCGTTTTGTGCTGAAATAATTTTAAGCTGACCGACCAAAACGCTGATTTCACCCAAGGCCGAGGACCCTTTAGGGTCTTTGATAGTAATCCTGCGAACCGCCTTGATGGTCATGTTTTTTTTGTAGCCGGATTCACTGCCTGCATTGATATAAAAATCCCTGTATACGGGTTCTGCATCAGCTAAAGGAATGTTTCTTCTGACTTCAACAATAGCGGTATCTGCTGCTAACAGATTATTGGTAACCCCGGTTGTGAAAGCAATTAAGAGAAACAAATAAGGAGAATTGATTTTTACGTTTTTCATGACATTCCTTTGCCCATTAAAATTTCTTACCGTAGAAATTTTTCGTCATGACCGTTCTAGTCTTATTATGTCGCCATTCTGGCTACTTAATTTATCGGAGGCAGCGCCTTGTTATTGAGTCCAGAGGCCATTTTCCGGGCATAACTAAACATACATCCAGTTTAAAGCTGACCACTAGCCCAATCTTCGGGCCAGTCTAGATCAAATTCTATAACGTAAAATTAATAAAAAAGGTGTGAAATAAGGACTCAAGTCGCGTTGAGATTTTGACGGCAACTCCGAAACATTTATTGCTAATGAAAAACGGATTTTCTAGGCGATAAAAAATTCAGGGAAGGCACAAACTGTAGTGGGAGAAAATCCGAATGGGCATGAGAGTATCAACAAACATGAGTGCGATTAACGCACAAAGAAACTTAGTTCAGAGTCAGAGAGTATTGGGCAAAAGTATGG
>JAYVAZ010000594.1:0-4268 GCA_043750675.1 Pseudobdellovibrionaceae bacterium
TCTTAGTTTAGCCGCATCGATACCGCCAGCGCCGTTCATCGCCGAGGCAATTTCCCGAATACCGTTTGCTGTCGCAATCGCGACCGATTGAATCGCCGCGGCCTTACCCTCTGCTTCATTAATTTGTTTAGTTTTGTCGGCTTCAGAAGTTTTGATCACTTCTTGCTTTAAACCTTCGGCACGATTGATTTTAGAATCGCGATCGCCTTCTGATTCTAAAATTTTCGCACGTTTTTCCCGCTCGGCACGCATTTGTTTTTCCATGGCATCAATGATGTCTTTTGGCGGCTGAATGGATTTAATTTCATATCGCATTACCTTTACGCCCCACGGTTCAGTCGCGTGGTCGATAGCCATAATAACTGCGGAATTAATTTTTTCGCGTTCTTCGAAGGTACTATCAAGATCGATTTTTCCAATCTCTGACCGCAACGTTGTTTGTGCGATTTGCACGACGGCCTGAATGTAGTCTGAAATTCCATAGCTGGCTTTCGCAGCATCGGTCACTCGGAAGAAAAGGACCCCGTCTACACTTACGGAAACGTTATCTTTTGTGATACAAACTTGGGCTGGAATGTCCAAGACAACTTCCTTTAGCGAATGTCGAAAACGAATGATGTCGAAAAAGGGAATCACAAAATGCAGTCCAGCTTCTAACGAACGATTATACTTTCCCAATCGTTCCATGATCCATATTTGCTGTTGAGGTACAATTCGAACCGCATTGTATAAAGTTATGATAGCAAAAATTAGAATTACGATACTAAGTAAAGATGAGGCTTCCATTTTTTATTCCTTTTATCGAACTATAAGGTTCGTTTTATTAATTAGACTTTATCGACAAAAATACGGTTACCTTCAGTACGAACCACTTTCACTTTTTGCCCCAAAGCTAAACTGTATTCATTTTCATTCACGGCGGTCCAAACGGTCCCCTGATATTTAACGGTCTCAGTTGATTTTGGCGTTAGACTTTTATCAAGATAAAACTCATTTTCGGACGAAAAGGTTTTTCCTTGTTTTTGAAAGTAATTTTTCTTTTTTAACCAGAGGGTGCCTAGCACCCCGACAACTGCAAATATCATTGCATTGTGTAATAGACTCTGTTCACCTAACAAAAAATTGAGGCCGGCAACAGCCATCGCTGTTAATCCAAAAAGCAAAAGGACAAAATTTCCTACTAACATTTCAGCAGCAATAAGAATAAAACCGATGATAGCCCATTGATATAATGTGTTCATTAACAAATCCTAATCGTTCTATTTTAAGGGTGCAAGTTAAGAAAAAATGTATGATAAATAGCATTATGTGTTCTCAATACGCTCTCAATTTGAATAAGGTGGAAACTAGGGACAAGCTAAGCACGTTTATGTCAAAGCACGGCATTAGCATTGACAACACTGACGAGCTTGATTCCAGTATAGAAAATCCGGCAAACACCTTACCTTACCGAAAATCTTTCGTTGCAGTTGCGGTTTTAGATTCAAACCAGAATTTAAAATTAAAGAAAATGCAGTTTAGCCTGGTTCCTTCCTGGTCGAAAGATCCGAAGATAAAGTTTGCAACTCATAATGCTCGTATTGAAACCGTTTTAGAAAAACCGACTTGGAAGAAACCCTTCGTCGGCCAACACTGCCTTATTCCCTTAACTGGTTTTTTTGAATCGGTTTATCTAGGGCCATTAGCTGGAAACGTGGTGGAATTTTATTCGGAAAAGCAACCCCTTCTTTTTGCTGCCGGAATTTATGACACTTGGATCAGCAAAGAAACCGGTGAAGTCATTGAGTCGTTCGCGATCTTAACAAAACAACCTGACCCATATATTTTAGAAAATGGCCACGATCGAATGCCGATGTTCTTAACTCCGGGAAAAGAAGTTGAATGGTTAAAAATCAAGGGTGGCGAAGAAAGCCTGCAGCTCCTACGATCCATATATGCCAAAAATATTTTATGGAACGTAAGGATATTTCGCCCTCTAAAAGCTGGCTGGGAAAAGAAAATTCCCACTGATAGCAAACACTAAGGCTGAACACTGCCGAACATTATCTGCTCAACGTGTTGTATATAATACTTGCCCAATGGCTAAACCTGTAGAACGCTAATGGTTCAACAAAAAAAGTCGCACCAATGGTGCAACATATAATAGAAAGGATTCTATATGCTTATTAAAATGTCGACTGCTATTGCAGCGATCGCTCTTTGTGGTTCATTCGCACATGCTTCTGTTTTAGGTACTTGGTCAGGAGAATTAGCTTATTCTTATCTTGATGAGGCTAACGGAACTTGTATGGTTGAGAACACAATCACACAAACGGAAACGTCCCTTAATTTTCACCAAGAATTGTCTGGAAGCTGCAACAGCGCTCTAGACGTAAATCTTGAAGTTAACGGAACAGATCTGCTAAGCAACGGTCAAGTTGTTGGTTTAATAACTGATGACTCTTTTTTCTTCAGTGATGTTGCTGTTTATGACAGCACCTACTCGGCAGCTTTGACGGTTAACGCCGATGGCACAGCCAATTTCTCAGATCGTTATAACTACGGTGGCAATACGGAAGATTACGATGGATTAGCTGGATCTTTATCTCCTAAACCAATTGAATCTGTAATTAACAGAGACGCAAAATCTATCCGAATGAATTAATTTTCATTTTTTAGATTTAATAAATAAAAAACCCGCAATGACCTTGCGGGTTTTTTGTCTTTTTTTTCAGAAATTAGTTTAGGCAAACTTCTGCATTAAGTTATTAAATGCATTCTGGTCGGGCTTTAACTCTTTTTCGGTCAAATAGGCCAAAGGTTTTTTAGTTAGATCCATAGTCTCTAATAAATTTCCTTGTTTTTCGTTGATATAAAACAGACCTGTTAAAATTTCGCCCTTATTTCTGGCTTCGGTTAGTACTTTGGTTGCTTCCATTCGATCATGAATATTATGCAAACGAGAGTCTAATTTATTTAAGTATAACTTTGAGCCATCCGGCAAAGTCACAATTTCCTTTGCGCCTTCACTATAGTCTACATTGATTTCGTCTTGCGGTTGGTAGAACCCCAACTCCTGCAAAACCGTATCATGCGATTTCACATAGCCATAACTTTTGGTCGAGCCGTCATGATTATTAAAAGTAATACATGGAGAAACCACATCGATGAAGGCGGTGCCTTTATGTTTTAAGCCAGCTTCGATAAGAGGCACCAGTTGTTTGGCGTCGCCAGAAAAAGATCGTGCTACAAAACTGCAACCCAACTCTAATGCTAACGTACAAAGATCGATCGTCTCAAACGGATTAAATGCACCGCCCTTTTGTTTCGCCCCTCGATCCGCAGTTGCGGAAAACTGCCCTTTGGTTAATCCGTAAACTCCATTATTAGCAACGATATAACAAACCGGAAGATTACGTCTTAACAAGTGGACGAAGCCGCCCATACCAATACTGGCCGTGTCACCATCACCGCTGATTCCTAACATCGTTAAATCTTGATTACAAATTTTAGCACCGGTCGTGACGGGGGCCATTCTTCCATGCATCGAATTAAATGAAAAAGATTTTGATATAAAATAAGCCGGAATTTTTGATGAACAACCAATTCCTGACATTTTTGCTAGATCATAAGGATGGATGTGGCTGTTGTAACAAGCGGTTATAATGTGAGCCGAAATCGAATCATGTCCGCAACCAGTACATAAAGTCGAATTGCTGCCAGTATAATCTTTTTTACCCATACCATGCTTGTTAACGGCAGGTGCCTGTACTTCAGTACTCATAAAGTCCCCTTCGCAATAAGTCCCATTTCTTTTCCGTGAACCATCAAAGGTTCAAAAATACTTTCGGCCGTCATTGGGGTTCCATCGTAATGGCGAACCGAAATTAATCTGGTCGCCAACTCAGGATACTCGGTTGTTAATACTTGGTTCATTTGACCATCGCGATTTTGTTCGATCACAAAAATACGATCATGACTTTTGATAAAATCTTTTACTGATGCCGCAAAAGGAACTGCTCGCAAACGTAGATAATCGGTTTTGAACCCCTTCGCAGCTAAAATATCTCTAGCTTCTGCCATAGGACTATCGGTAGTTCCAAAAGCAATAATACCCGTGGAATATTTTTTATCATCAATTACGGGCTCGGGCATAATCAGACTAGCGGTTTTCCACTTGCGATTTAATCGATCTAAGACTTCCTGATACTCGGAAGAACTTTCGGTATAAAATCCTTTGGAGTTGTGGCCACTTCCGCGCGTAAAGTAGGCAGCATTCATCGCCTTGG
>JAYVAZ010000595.1:0-3102 GCA_043750675.1 Pseudobdellovibrionaceae bacterium
GATTCTCCCTTTATGAGCTATAAAACTAAATGACTAAAATACTAGAGTCCAATAGAAATTTTCATTTCGCCAATTGGCAAAATCTATCAAGGCAGAAAGGCTTAAATTTTCAGCAATGGGGAACTATATCTCCCCAACCTAACTTTTTTACTACCTTAAGGAAATCCACAGCCAGGGGTGCGTGGACGCAAATCATTTTGTTTTCAGTCGGATGCAGAAAGGAAATTTCGGTACAGGCCAGCAGAAGACGATGACATTCAAAACTATCTCGAAAGAAACGATTATGCTTCCCATTTCCATAATTCACATCCCCTATAATTGGATGGCCTAGGTGATGTAAATGCTTTCGGATTTGGTGTTTACGACCGGTTTTTGGAACGGCTTTTATCAACGAATATCTTGCAGTTGGAAATTTATCTACCGATACAGGAAGCTGCACATTTGCAATTGTAGAAATAACCGTAACTGCTTCTTGTTTTGGTTTATCTTTTCTTGCAAGAAAATCGGTTTTAGAATCTAGTTCTTCTTTTAATGGATAATCAACCGTGACGTCAGCGGTAATCGTTCCGCGTACAATGGCCATATAGGTTTTTATCACGCGACCTTCACTGAACTCTAACGACAACTGCCGCGCACTGGCTGCAGAAAAAGTAAAAACCAAAGCACCCGATGTGGGCCTATCCAATCGGTGGACGGAAAAAACTTTTCGCCCCAACTGATCACGTAACATCTGCAATGCAAATTCATTCGCGCTTTTATCTATGGCACTACGATGCACCAATAAACCAGAAGATTTATTTACGACAACGACGTCATCATCTTGAAAAAGGATAGGAAGCATTTTTTGAATTTAACTGAAACCAAGTAAATTTCAACTGGTTTTCATTACAGATACTTCGACCGCAAAATAAATGAATCACAATCGACTAGACCGCATCCCCAACTCGACCTACTATTGAATAGATGAGGAACCGATGAAAAATAATTTAAAAACTTTTGCGGATGGCGCCGATGTCCAATGGAAATGGCACTGCCGGAAATATCGCGCTGAAGTTACATAGTGAACTGAGTCTAAGTGAATCGAAAGTTTCAAAATCTAGTCGACCAAAAATGTTCAGCAGTTAAGATTAAACTAATTTAGAATAAAGAATTAGTTGAATATTTTCACAAATTTAACATCATAAATTTTTCGCCCTGAAAACGCTTTCCCTGCGAAAATTGACGGATGGCTCTGACATTGCAAACCTACGTCTTTACAGCGTAAAAGTTGAACCAACAAGCGGTTAATCAAAATTAATGAGGCTTTTAGTCCCTCTTTATAAGGATAATATCCATGGCAGTGGCAAATGCAGCGGCAGTCGAAATGGAATTAGTAAAAGCTAAATTAATTTCTGCAATGAATACAATTCCGATCAGTGTTGCTTTACTAGAGGGTTCGGAATTTCGATACACATTTACCAATGCAGCCCATGATAGTTTTTTCTTTAAAAAGAAAAAATTCCTTGGGCAAAGACTTGTCGACGTAATGCCAGAAATCACATCCCCAGAAATGATACCACCACTGGAACATGTTTTTAAAACCGGTGAGCCCCTTAATGTGCCGGAAAAAGAACTTATTTTAAGAACTGCTGACGGCGGTCAATCTACATTCTATTTTACATTTTCACTGAACCCACTAAGACTTTCTGAAGGAACTATTTTTGGAGTGATTGCAACGGCATTAGATGTAACGGAACGCGTGCTGCTGGATCGCGAAAACAAGGTTAACCGCGACCATATTAAAAAAACCGAAGGTTTACTTGCTCAGGCAGTTAGTCTTGCCAACATAGGTTTTTACGAATGGAATATGGTGGATAACACGATGACCTACAGTGATAAATTTAAAGACGACTGGGGTATCGAAGAAGGCACTACGGTGTCCGAACTATTTTCGCAAATTATTCCCGAAGATCAAGAACGGGTCCGTTTGTTAGTGCAGGCCGCGATTCACAATAAAACACCTTATCGTGCCGAATATCAAATTCTCCGCAAATGCGATGGCCGTACTTTGTGGGTTGAACTGCAAGGTTCGGTAAAATATGCCGAAGACGGAAAGCCCATCCAATTCTTTGGAACTAGCCTAAATATTACTGACCGAAAGGATGCCGAAATCCGTTTGGCTTCCGAACGAGACCGTCTGGATCAAATTTTTGCAAAATCTCCCGCCGCAATGGCAACTTGGATTGGTCAGGATCTTATTTTTGATCGAGTGAATCCTGGCTATCAGCAACTTTTTCCTGATCGTGAACTAATTGGGAAACCAATTTTAGAAGTGTGTCCCGAGTTAGCTGATCAAGGTTTCGTAGATCAAATCAGAAATGTAATGAACACGGGCACTCCTTATATAGGACGCGAAGAAGTAGTAAAAGTGGTCGCTGTTCCCGGCGCACCGCCTGAAGATCGATATTTTAATTTCAGTTATATTCCTATTCGTGATTCCGAAGGTATTATTCGTGGAGTTTACGATCACGCCGTCGAGGTAACTGAAACGGTCAAGGGCCGGCAGATGATCGAAAAGGCGCGTCTATTATCAGAAGAGGCTAATCAGGCTAAATCGAAGTTCTTAACAAATATTAGTCATGAAATTAGATCTCCGCTGGGTGCTATTATAGGATATCTGGATTTACTGCGTTCCGAAGAACTGAAAAAAACGGAAGCCGCAAATTACATCAAATTAATTCTTCGTAATTCCGACCACCTACTGCGCTTGGTGGACGATATTTTGGATCTTTCAAAAGTGGAAGCCGGAATGTTGATGTTAGAAAAAATTTCGTTTTCTTTTGTAGATCTTCTTTCGGACTTTTTTTCGGTAAAGTCCATCAAGGCGCGAAATAAAGGAGTTCAATTTAATATTTTACTGGAATCTAAAATTCCCGATTGCATTATATCGGATCCCACTAGATTGCGCCAGATCCTAAACAATGTTGTTGGCAATGCAATTAAATTTACCAAAGAAGGCCAAGTCAGTTTGTCGATTAATTTTAATCAAGATGAACTGACTTTCATAGTCAGTGATACCGGAATTGGTGTTACGGCCGCCCAAGCTGAACGCCTTTTCAATCC
>JAYVAZ010000596.1:0-1706 GCA_043750675.1 Pseudobdellovibrionaceae bacterium
GGAGATTATGAAAAAATCATTGCTTGCGCTGCTAATACTGTCAGGTTTGTTTTTTCCTAATCTCCTAAAACAAATAGCCCATTTTTACGTAACCGTTTACATAGTTAGCCGAACCTGAGGTTAAGGCTCTTTTTTCCGAATAAGCGTAGTCTTTTAAACCCAGGCGTAAAGAACCCCATCGTGATAACCAAAAAGCGAATCCTAAATCGGCAACTGGTCCTTGTGCGGTTCCCGAACCCAATTGTGAACTTGCCATACCTAAAGCAAAATAATTGTCGAAATAAAAAGCCTGATCTTGAGTAAATCGGAACTTGCCATAAAAGATATTGTATTCAGCTGTAATTTCCGCGCGCGACTTCGCAAAGTCTAAATCTGGGTATACACCCTGAATGTCAGCCAGGCGGCGGGCTGAATCAGTAAATTCGTTATATACCTGGGAGTAACCTAAACCCAAAGCCCATTTATCATTAAAATGAAACATGTACTTTACGTCCAGTTGTTGGGACTTAAGAAAGCTGTTCGAAGAAAGATTTTGTCCCCAGCCCAAATTCACTTCACTGCGTTTGACTAAGGAAACTGAACGTAACTGAATACTGTAGAGTTTTTCTTTAGAAATGTTACTGGGAACTTTATTACTGACTTCCAAAGAACTTAATTCCGATTCTAATGTCGTTTCGGTTTTTTTAGGTTCTGTCGCTACTTTTGGGGTCGCGGCCCAAACGGAAACAGAGGTCGCAGCAGTAATGAAAAACATTAATTTACTGATTGAAATCATAATGACCTCCGCTGGGAGCTTATAACGGGTATGTAGAAAATAGTTTCGGCATTAAGCCCGTTGCATAGGTGAATCGTTTCATCCGTAGTACCGCATTTTACTTGTTTGGTATTGCCGGATTCAAAAACTGTTGTTTTCAGTGGCGTCTGATCAGAATAAGATCTAGTTAATGTCGAATCTTTAACAATCACCACAACTTCCTTAATAAAGACGCTGATATTATCAATTGAACTCATCAGGCGAATTTTAAGATTGTATAATTTAAATTTTTGCGTCGGATTTGCAGGATCGTTAGCCGCGTCCAAGGCGGGAGTCCAAATTAATTTGTTAGTAGCTGAATCAAACGTCATTCCGGCCGGAACATCGACAAAAGACAACTGTGGTGCACCTGGATCAGGAACTTCAGCTTTAATAAAAAATTCGCCGACTTCGCCTTCTTTAAAATTCATCACGTCAGCGACACTTAAACTAAACGCGATCGGTTTAGGAGTCGGAGTTGGTGTAGGAGCCGGTGTAGGAGTCGGTGTCGGCGTTGGGGTCGGGGTAGGAGTCGGCGTTGGTGTTGGGGTCGGAGTAGGAGTCGGCGTTGGTGTGGGAGTGGGGGTCGGTACACCAAACGCTTTTAATTTTGGGGCACTTTCATAGGGATCGCTTTTGCAACCGCCGATGGCCAAACACAGTATTAGTAAAAGATAAATTTTTTTCATATATCTGGCTCCTTATTGCCGCATCGGTCGTAACATAAATGGATAGCTGACTTTTACATTTACCCCACCTTTGGGTGTAGGAAATTTCCAAGTCAACATACGCATAGAAATGCAAGATTCCACATCACGATCTCCTAATGAAGATCTTAGAACGCGCGAGTAGTTCACTCCACCTTGTCCGTTGACTTCAAAGTTCATCGTCACTTGTCCTAAAATTTCTGGAC
>JAYVAZ010000597.1:0-2782 GCA_043750675.1 Pseudobdellovibrionaceae bacterium
CAAGCCACACTGGCAGTCAAAGATAAAGCCATTAAAAAGAGGATACGAGACATTTGTGGTCCTTTAGTTAACTGCTTTAACAGCAAGGACAATTCCGGATTCATCTACATTAAAATAGGCTTTGACCGCCTTTCGCTGGCTAAAGTTTTTTCACCCAGCGCAAATACGTTCCTGTAAACATTGCTGCCACCTTGATTTTTAGGGTTTTTCTGTTATAACTGTCTTTCATAGGCCACCGCGCCCTTAACCGCATAAATCAACGACTGCTTGATTCATGCATAAATGGAGAGCCTATGCCTACAGAAAATAAATTACCCCCACATTCAGTAAAATTTGGAAGAACCGCACCCGGTGTTCCTGTTACCGATATGAATCGTTCCATTAAATTTTATAGCGAAATTTTAGGAATGGAAAAGGTCTTTGAAAATGGAAATCCGGTGGGATTTGCCATCATGATGAAAGAGTCTGCAGAGATTCACCTAACCTTATCAAAAACTCATAAGGCCACTGACCGGAATTTAGTACATTTAATGGTAGATGATGCCCAGGCATTGCACGATCATTTAGAAAAACACAAAGTCCGCATTATTAAAGGACTTCGCGACGCTGATTACGGCCTTAAACAATTTGTTTTTGCAGACCCTGATGGCAATCGCATTGACGTGGGCCAGGACCTGACCTAATTCGCGAATAAAATTCTTCCACCATCGGTAACCCCAAAGGGTTATCGATGATAGTAATTTTCAGTTACATAGCCATGACCATGGCGTCCTTGTCGGCGAAATTGGCAGCTAAATCCATGTCTGATTCCGTGGCCTAATCCTTGGCCAAATAGGAAGGCACGGTTACGCAAGCGCGGGAATAAAACCCGGCGGAGTAAATTTATTAAAACAAATAAACCGGCGATATGCCAGAAAGGAACATTTAAAAACTGTTCAGGTAATCCAACCAAATAAAGTGGAGCTAAAAAGTTCCACAAAAAGTAGACCGGCACCGCAAGTAAAACTGACTTAAAGATTCTCATACTTGGTTTCCTTATTTCCGTAGTTTATTTTTTTAATCCGACTGCTTCTAAAAACGCCTCATTGCCATCAATGTGACGATCGTTAAGATTCACTTTTTGGACTTTAATATCAGTCAAAGAAACATTTTGAATCAAAACATCACTAAAACTGCAATCTACAAACATCACTTTATTAAATTCACAATTTTCAATTTTGCAATCATCGAAACCTTTTTTTCCAAAACCCCAGGAATCACTTCCGGTAATAATCACCTCATTAAATCGGCTCTTTGAAATACTGGTGTCATTTATGGAAACACCCTTAAAAACGCAATCTTTCCATTCGCTAGATTGAATATTAAGATCATTTAGAGTCGTTCCTTTTAGATCGACGGCTTTCAGCGAACTTTCGCTGATACCAACATCATGCAAAACCGCTCCGTTAAACATACTGTCTTTAATGGAAGCATTTTTATGAAGTTGAAAATCTTTAATGGAACAGCCGTTGAAGTCCGAAGTTTCTAGACTACTTTCCTGCAATGCTACATCGGTAAATTTGCAACCATTCATGTGCGTGTCCATGATTTTCGATCTGGTCATTTGCAAATCCCCGACAGAACTGCCGGCGATATTTAGTTTTTGAATTTCACTTTCACGCAATTGAATGTCCTGAACTTTGCTGGCATCAAATCGGTTGTTGTTCATTTTAGAATGATGAAGAGCAACATCGGAAAAAGAAGAAACGGCAATCGAGTTTCCCTTGAATTCAGATTGTGGCCCTGATGGTGCTTCGAATTTTGACATAGTAATGGAATTGCCATCCACCGGATCTTGATTAAAACCGCCACCTAAAACTCCATTTAATCCTTGATGAATTTTATCATGAAGAAAGGCTCCAAACTGAGGTCCGCCAAAGCCACGTCCATCCGTATGACCATGACCATGACCGAAACCATGCCGATGTCTTCCGCGGCCCCACCGGCCGTGCCCCTGTGATCTATCGTGGCCGTGGCCGTGCGTTCCACCACTGCGTTCCTCTGTACGTTCGTCCTCTTCTGAATCTGAATGACCGCTTTCTTCTTTTTCACTGGCTGCGGTTTTCATTAATTCGTCGATTAAAAGGCTTGCTTGTTCGTCAGTTAAGGAACCTTTTTTATTCATTTCTAAAACTCGTTTGATTTGCTCTTTCACTTTTTTGAGCCTTTCTTTATCAATTTCATTGCCTGTTCAAAACTGACTTCACCTTTATCTAAAAGTTCTAGGATTTCTTCGGTCGTACGTAACGGAAGATCTTTTTGAGTGTTTTTAGAAGTTTCGTCAGGTTTTTCCATTTCCATGGAAAGTTTATTTTTTAATTGAGTCAGCCGACTTCGAATCGTGGGGTAACTTAATCCCAAGGCCGGCTCCATATCGCGAACGCGTCCTTCACAACGAATAAAAATTCGAAGGAAGTGAAGTTCTTCCGGGGGCAGAGTGGCGAATTCGTTGAGCTGAAAAGGGCCTTCCACGCGGATATCACAATGACCACAATGAAGAACCGTAGGGTTTAGAAAGCCTTGGCATGAGGGACAAAGTATATTTGAATCTATATTCGACATGTTTAAAATATTAGCTGATTTTCTTTAATATATCAATATCTATTTTAACATCTTAAATATTTTTCCTGGTTTTCAATGAAATCAAGTACTTATATCTGACCCTTCAGGGGGCTCCCGTAATGAGCGGTAAAATTCACCACTTAATATAAACCGTGGAAAGGTAATAAACTGCTCCACAAAA
>JAYVAZ010000598.1:0-3294 GCA_043750675.1 Pseudobdellovibrionaceae bacterium
TCTATCATTGGCGATATGATTACAGTGAACACAATGACCTATCATGTGAATCAAAGTAAATTGATCTTAGGTAAGAACTATAAAGGTCCGGTTGCAGCGAC
Source organism: Pseudobdellovibrionaceae bacterium (assembly GCA_043750675.1). Classification (GTDB taxonomy): domain Bacteria; phylum Bdellovibrionota; class Bdellovibrionia; order Bdellovibrionales; family Bdellovibrionaceae; genus JAYSSX01. Next base: position 102 of record JAYVAZ010000598.1, read on the forward strand.
CCGAAGAATTGCCCACACTTTTGCCAATGATATTTTAGAATCCTTATCTGGATCGAAGGGAATGTTCCTATCCCGAATTGCCGTCTCTAGTGATCGAAATGGCGGCGGATTCCGTGAAGTTTATATTATGGATTGGGACGGCTCAAATATCGAAAAGATCACTAACCATCGTTCGGTAACTTTATCCCCGTCATGGTCTCCCGACGGTACTAAGGTAGCCTACACCGCATTTGTACAAAGATCTAAAACCAAAACTAGAAACGCCGATATGTTTATTTACGAATTACTTACTGGCAAACGTTGGTTGGTTTCTTACCGTCAAGGTTTGAATTCAGGTTCTAATTTTGCTCCGGATAATAAGCATGTCTATTTAACACTTTCACAAAATGGAAGCCCGGATATTTACAAAATGTCCTATGATGGAAATCTGGTCTCACGATTAACAACAGGTCCGCGAGGAGCAATGAACGTAGAACCCGCAGCGAGTAATGATAATAAAAAAATTGCGTTCTCTTCTGATCGCAGCGGGCAACCAATGATCTACGTAATGAATGCCGATGGATCTAACCCAAAACGAATGACGTTCGCAGGTAAATACAACTCGACTCCTAATTGGTCACCAGACGGTAGTAAAATTGCATTTTCGGGTTGGAGTGATGATCATTTTGATGTCTTTGTAATGAACAGCGATGGCAGCAATATGGTTCGAATTACTTCGATCAAAAAGGCCAGCGGCAAATGGGCCAACAATGAAGACCCCGTATTTTCGCCGGACGGAAGACTGTTAATGTACACGTCCAACCGTTCTAGCAGTAACCAGATTTACATATCTAATTTGGATGGTACTGAGGAGCGAAGAGTCACCCAGGACACGGCAAACTACTTTAAACCGAAATGGTCTATTAACATTGAATAGACTCATGCCGGCAAACGAAAAGAGTTGACCCTCCACAGAGGTAGAATTAATTAAAAGAGCTTTCGAGTTAAGGGGATAACGATGAACGCTAAGAATATTAGAACAACTATATTAGTCTATTTTTTTGCTCTGTTATTGATCGCTTTTGGTATCAACGCCAAGGCCGAAGACAGCGCGGTGAAAGCAACGGAAAAAATCGGCGAAAATGTTGCGGTTCAAGCCGAAGCCATAAAAGCGGATGCTAAAAAAGAAGCCAAAAAAGAATCTAAAAAAGATAAAACTAAAAAATCAGATAAAAAAGGTGGAGACATGATCGCAATATTTGAAACAAACAAAGGTACTTTTAAAGTAAAATTATTTGCAGAGAAGGCTCCCAAAACAGTTGAGAACTTCGTTGGTTTGGCAACGGGTACAAAAGAATTTGAAGATCCAAAAACGGGCAAAAAAGTTAAGCGCCCTTTTTATGATGGCCTAAAATTTCACCGTGTTATTCCTAATTTTATGATTCAAGGTGGATGCCCATTGGGAACAGGAACTGGCGGACCAGGTTATAAATTTGCCGACGAATTTGGCCCAGGTTTAAAACATGATAAACCGGGATACCTCTCAATGGCTAATTCTGGCCCGAATACAAATGGAAGTCAGTTTTTCGTAACTACTGCAGCGACACCTTGGTTAGATGGAAAACATGCCATTTTTGGTGAAGTCACTGAAGGTATGGATGTGGTTTATGATATTTCCAAAGCCAAAACCAGCCCAGGTGATAAACCAGTTGAAGATATCGTTATCAAAAAATTAACTATAGAAAAGTAATTCGTAATTATTTTAGGCAGTAAACGATTTGGGTTGAAATCTCAGTCTGAGACACTGTCTAATTTTTAGATACCATTAAACAATTAGTGGCACCTTCTACGGCAAAGGCTCAAACGGCTTAGTTTCCTCTTTATATCCACTAAAAACGATCTAACGCCAGTAAGATGGCGATTCTTTTGCTGTTTCAAATGTCTATGAAGTGGATCAACCTTTTAGTCGTACTTTCAATTAGCTTTGGTCCTACCTTAAATCAGGTAGGCTTTGTCTATGCTCAATCACGCGATCAAGTAGCCCAAACAGCTACCAAAGTTGATTACACGCCAACGGCAGTACAAATTAATAACGAATCGGCAACCGTGGCCTTCGAAAATGGTGAGTCTGTTGATTTATCCATTGAGCAAGTTTCTGACGAAGAACTTAAGAAATTTTCTCCTAGAAAAATGGCACTGGCATTGGCAAAAATCGCATCTAATGCCTTGGAAAAGAAAACACAAGAAGACATCGATCGAAGCAAAAAACAGGCTGATTCAATTATCGACGTAACGAAAAAAAATGCGATCCATGCCTACTACGAGATGCCCGGACAAGCTGGAGTGTTTTACATAGGAATTGGAATCTTAACTGCACTACATCTATTTGCGAATGATGCTTCAGGAAAAAACGTCAATCCAGTTGCCCTGATACAACATCATATGTCGCAAATGTCACTAGTTGGTCTTACTGGTTTATATATGTTTTTAGCCACTCAAGGCGCTTCAGCCCAGATGTTAAATGTATGGTTAAAGAATCCAAAATTCCAAAAGTACATCCCATTTTTGGCAATGAGCGCCGGATTCTACGCACAAACTTTTCTTTCGGAATTTTTAACTGATCCCAACACCACAGCTTGTGCGATGAAAATGGTGGGTAAATCTGACTGGAAAACACATACAAACTCTGAAGACCCTTGTGCAGACGTTGGAGGTGGCCTTTTCACGCCGGATGTGCTGCTCGCGGGTTTGCAGGGCGAGGCTGTAGGCCTTGTTGCCGCGCGCATCAATCGACACCCCGACGATCCGCCCCGGCATGGCGCGCTTGTGCTCGTCCCGGCAGGAAAAGAACGCGGCATGAGGGCCGCCGTAGCCGAGGGGGACACCGAAGCGCTGGCTGGAGCCGACGGCGATATCCGCCCCCATCGCGCCGGGTTCTTTCAGCATGGTCAGCGCCAAAAGGTCGGTGGCGACGATGGCGAGGGCCTTTTCCGCGTGGAGCGCCGTGATTTCCGCTGTCAGGTCGCGGACATGGCCATCGGAGCCGGGGTATTGAAAGATCGCGCCAAAAACTTTGGCGGCGTCCAGCGCCGCGGGCGGGCCGACCAGAATCTCGATGTTCAAGGGCTGCGCGCGGGTGCGGATGACGGCGATGGTCTGCGGGTGGCAGTTTTCATCGACAAAGAAGGCGCGGGCCTTCGATTTCGCCACCCGT
>JAYVAZ010000599.1:0-2334 GCA_043750675.1 Pseudobdellovibrionaceae bacterium
CCAAAGTTCCGTCGCAATCAAAAATGATTAACCGACTAATAGAGAAATTGTCCGGCAGCACTCCAGCGAGTGGCCTTCCAACCTAGTTCGTTATTGATGCTGACACGAAGATCCCATTTTTTATTGATGTGATTGATATATAGCAGGGCCAGAGCGGCTGAAAAAGAGGTGGTTTTGCTCATCACTAATAACGATTCTGATTGTAAAGCCCAATTTATTTTTCGGTAAGTTAAAGGAAGGGCAAATCCCACTTCAGAAACTTCCGAGGTAGAATACGCGACGCCCGGTTCAAAAGTTCCCAAGTTCCAAGTGTGACCCTTTAATTGATCGGGAATGGCCGGTGTTGTACCTTGGCCACGCACGGTTCCGAAACCAGCTTGGAAAGTATAAAAATGGCGCCAGCCCGGCCGTGTTTGAAAAAAGTAATTAAAAGTGTAATCAACCGTTACACCCTGAAGCTGCATTACAATATCGGTACTATCAGTTACGCGAGTCGCTTTGATATTTTCCTGCCATAACATCAGTCCGTAAGCCAATTGGGTGTACGGTTTTTCAGTCACAATCACAGGTTTCGCTACTGGGGCTACCGGCGGAAGTGCCCCCGGCGTATCTAAATCTAAAGATAAATCTTCCAATTTTTGTTTCGCCGCAGGTGCCGCCGGCGGAAGTGCCCCCGGTTGAGGTTTGGCCACTACCGGTTTAGGCGCATGAGTGGCCGCCGGTTTAGCAACGACTGCAGGCGGAGATTTCAGCGGTTTTGCAGCAGGTACGCCAGCAGTTACGGGTTGTGAAACGGCGGGATTAACAGCGGATGGATTTGCCAGTGACATTTGATTGGGAGCAGGTGCAGCTGGCGGAAGTGCCCCCGGCCTAGCTTTGGGTAATTTAGCATTCGGAGGTCTTTGTCCCGTTGCAGCTGGTGCCATAGGACGAACCGTTACGGGGCGAGCTGGTGCAGGTTGGCCCGGTGTTGCTGAGTTAAGAGGAGTGGTTTTTGCTCGCGGTCTAACAATTCTTTTAGTTCCCGGTGGAGTTGGAGTGGGGGCAAAAGAAACCTGACTCCATGCCAAGGGAAGATGAGCTGCCGTTAGTAATAAAAATGTTATTGTCCAATTCCTCATAAACATACCTACAATGATAAATGCAATTGAGTCATAATTGACCAAACATCAGGAGCGACATCGGCTGAAGTAGAAATTTGGTGAGTATTTTCGGCTTCTACACGCACTTCGTATTTCCCGCCAGGGAACATTAATAAACCAGTTCCTAATTTTACGTTATCGACGAAGTCAGCGTTCAAGTCTTCTTTGTAAGATTGACCTTGAACGAACCAATGATAACCACGTGAAATTTTTTGTATTGCTTCGGTATACAAATAGTAGCCCTTTGTTTTCGGATCGCTAAGAGGGGTGTTATTAATTAATCCAAGTTCGGCTAAAACCGCTGAACCATAACCCAGGCCTAATCTGGCATGAACAGCTATGCGTTCTTGTTTAACATAATCATTTTTAGAACTAAGATAAGAAAATCCGGTTCGAAAAGCTTCTTGTGATTCATATTCATACAAGGTCGAAAATCCAGTTTGGCGAAGCGCTTTATCCTGCATCATATTTCCGCCAAAAGCGTCGATCGACAATTCCCACTTGGGCTGAATATAATGCATAATTAAACTGTGCGCCTGATCGTTTTGCGCAATGCCGGTTTTTGCCCGGCTGTAGGCCGTATGATTATTGCTACGGATACCAAAAGTTTTGTCGAGTAACCCTAAATACAGCCATAAATTGTCGGTTGCTTGAATTCGGAAGTAATGTTCACGCGAAATGAAATTTTTCTTGGCTTCGTCTTTATTGTTTTTTAAACGTTGCGGCGTCGGTGCATATCCAAAGGAAGATATGAAAGCAAACCTTTGTTCGTTTCCGAACAACATCGCTAAATTAGCATCTGCTTGCATTAATATAGTTCTGTTTGAAGTTGCCGCGCCACCGGGATTGGTTAAAACATAAAGGCCACGCATTTTAAAGCCAGGGCGCAACCATACAGGTAACTTGGAATTGGCGCCTAAGAATCCAGATTCATCGGCCAGTTGTTCTTCTGTTTTATTCTGAGAACCCGCGCGCCCAGCAATTTCTGAAGCCCAAAGAGCCCGACCGTAATCATTAAGAGGACCGTTACCTTGTCCGTTAAAATGACAGGTTAGGCACGAAGAATATTTGTAACCAATGAATTCGGGATACGCAAAAACCTTAGACGAATTGAAGAAAACAATTAGAAAATAAACTAGATATAATATTGGCATTCCCTGGAATTATAGCTACAATATTTATAAGGATGCAA
>JAYVAZ010000600.1:0-9916 GCA_043750675.1 Pseudobdellovibrionaceae bacterium
TGATGAATCCCAACATGCTTGGTATTGGACCAAAGCCATTCACGATTTAGAAGCAGAACCTATCCGAATCGACATTGCCTATCAGGATCGCTATTTAGAAGCGGCGGGTTTACCAGTAAATGTAATGGAAATTTTGGCGATCACGCAAATTTTCGAAAAACGGGTCATTGGTCAGTATTCATTGCATCTTCAAACGCCACAACTAAACCCTGTCATCAAAAATACTTTAGCGCAGATTATGGAAGACGAAAAATGGCATATCCAATGGGTCGGGGAAGCGCTGACCAAGTTAGAACCAAAGTTTGGTAAGGACCATATTGATGCAACCTTGAAAAGATATCGAGAGGCCGATCAGGAAGTTTACAAAAAAGTGCTTGAAGAGCACAATGATAAAATTCATGATATCTTGAAAAGGAAAATCGTTTATGAGTAAACTAAATTCTGCGATTATCAAAAAAAAAATCTCTGAATTCCTAAAAGTTCCCTTAGAAAAATTAGATGATGAAGTTGAATTACGCACTTTGGTAAGCAACTCATTTATTTTAATTGAATTAATTATCGAATTGCAAAATGAATTCGACATTGTATTGATGCAAGAAGAACTAATGGGCGTAGTTAAGTTATCTGACATGATTAAACTTTTGGAATCAAAGGCTACATGATTTTTATTAAATGGGCTTTCCTGAATTTGTTCCGACATAAGCGCAGGAATTTCACAACTGCAATGACGATCGCCGCTGGTTTGATCGGCCTTTTACTATTGTGGTCTTACATTTATAGAACCGATCGGTACCTAACGGATGCGACCGTTTACGTCAATCGCAACGGGCATCTAACCATCAACAAAGTAGATGCTCTTCGAAAAGAATTCCAAGATCCGGCTAAATATTCGTTAAGTTTGGAACAAAGAAGGAAAATTGAAGATGTAGTTGCCAAAGATCCTCGGGTAGAAAAATACGGATCCATTTTGACCGGAACCGCTTTAATTGGGAATGGTTGCAAAAGCTACCCAACGTTTATCAAGTCAGTTGATCCGGATCTTGATACCTATATCTATAATCAAAAAGAGGTAAAGACTTGGATACCTGAACTTGCGGTATGGAAGTTAGGCAAAGGTTTTTATCAAGATGCCGGAAGCGAAAACAGTATCAATGTCTCCTACGGTTTGGCACAGCTTCTACGAAAAACAAAGGTGTTCGAAACTACCGAAGTAGAACAACCTGATTGCGAAAAACCCGAAACAATTGAAAAAGATAATAATGTACAGATTTCGGCCTTAAATTACGAAAAAGATTTTTCGGCAATTGACGCCAGCGTGGTGGGATCCTTTTCGACTGGATTTTATTTTTTAGAATCTTCCTTTACGTTAATGCCTCTTAAAAAAGCGCAAAGATTGTTTGATACCGAAAATGTTTCTCGGATAGTTCTTTTTTTAAGCGATGCCAGCCTATTGGATTCAGTCTACAAAGATATAAAGGCGAAGTTGGCCACGGTTGATGCGGATCTAGAAATTAACAAATTCGACCACCCTGAAATTGGTTTATTTTATACCGGGACAATGCAATTCTTGTATACAATGGCAGGTTTTTTCTTGTTCCTCATTATTTTAGCAATTTTATTTTCGATTGGAAATCAAATGACCCTTTCGGTGGTGGAAAGGTCTAAAGAAATTGGCACCTTGTTGTCCATTGGCTACAGCCGGGAATTTGTAAAAAAATTATTTTTGATAGAATCATTGTTCGTAAATATTTTGGGATGTGTTATAGGGTTGGCGTTCTCTTATTTGATTATTTACGTTATCAATGAACTTCGATTCCCATTTTTTCCACCGGGCATTGCTGGACAAATGATTTTTAAATTATATCTTCCTTTGAATTATGCATTGGTACTGTTCTTAATTTTGCCAATTCTTTGTTTAGTGGGAGCGCATTTTATTTTGAAGAGCAAAATAAAAGGAAATATTGTACGTTTATTAAGTGATTCGGTGACCTAGATGTTTAGTATTGCATACAAAAACGTACTTTTGAATTGGCGCCTTAGTTTTGCGGCCTTAACTGCCGTTGTCACCGCATTTATGTGTTTAGCCTTGTTCCAGGGTTATATACGTGGAGTGGATCAGATCTACGTGGAATCTTTTGCGCAAAGATTTATGTATGGCGATGTTGTTTTGGATATACCAACTGAATTTGGCGACCGCACCAAAATCAAAGCCGATCATCAATCGGAAATCGATCAATTCAATTTGTCCTTTGGGCCCGGTTTACTTTACACGAATAAAGTCCTTTTGATTTCAGGACAGATCAGTAATAACGAACATAATACTATTTTTTCAGGAATTGGCTACAGTATCGAACCGGCCGCAAAAATCCGTGGCAAAGAGTGGGAATGGAATACTTTAGCCGGAGTTCCCTTAGATCAAAGTGCGGAAGAGTACAAGGTTCTTTTGGGTCGAACCTTGGCAGAATATTTGGATTGTTATCCTTTATCTACTGAAAAATATTTAGATGGATTCGGCGGTTATTCGCCGGTTTCAAGGCCTTACAGTTGTGCCGATAAAGACTTTCAAATCAATGTCGTAACCCAGTTAGGACAAATGCGTTCTTTAGATACAAAGGTAGTAGGTTTGGTGGACGCTGCTTACAAAGATTTAGATAAACTGCACTTATCATTGCCTTTAAAGATGGCCCAGCTTTTAGAGGGCACAAATGAAATTTCATTTTATACTCTTAAATTCAGTTCGAATTCGGTAGTGAAGAAGTACATGGATCAGTTCAATCAAAAATTTTCCGAACTGGGATTTAAAGCCAGGACTTGGCAGGAGCATCCCGATGGTGAAATGTACGTAAAAACTATATCATTATTAAGTACTTTTCGTAATTTCGTGGTTTTGATTATTATTTTGGTTTCTGGCCTTTCGGTATTTAATAGTTTTTTAAAAATCGTAAAAGAGCGCACTAAGGAGATGGGAACCTTAAGGTCTTATGGATTTTCCAGCGGGCATCTATATCAGCTGATTGCCTTGGAAACTACTATTCTTGCTGTTGTGGGAATTGTCGTCGGATTAATCTTATCATTTTTCTTTTGTTTAATTGTGAATAACCTAGGGTTTCTCTATCGCGCAGGAGTATTGACCGAACCTGTCCCGTTTTTGTTAAAACCTCACTACCTTCATTTTGTGGTTAGTGGTTTGATGATCACTGCCGTGTCGTTAGTAGCAGCGATGTTACCACTACGCTCTTTATTGTCTAAAACTATTACGGAAAATCTGAACGAAGTGCAATAGCGAAAGCCCACTTTTTCCAGCGAAGACTTAACCCCTTTGTATTTAACGTTTCGAAGTACCATCTATTATTTCTAATTTTTTGAAATTTCTGAATTTCAATTTCAAATACCGTATTTAATTTTTTTTGGTTGGCCTTAAACGCGGCTTCTTTGATGACCCACATAATGTCGGCGGGCACACCCAACTTTTCTTCATTTTTTAATTCTAATTTCTGTTTAATACCTTCCGTGATTCTTTCGCTGCATTCTACATCTAGTCCAGCCGTTCCGTTTTTAACTATCAACGCGCCTCCTAAATCTTCGCAGTGGCTGATTGAATAGCTGCCGTACTCACCATACTTAAGGGGAACGTGGTTTATATCTAAAACCGATTCATCATATGATTTTTTAAACATCCAACGGCGAATTCGTTTTCGGTAATTAACGGTATTTGAATTCCAATTACTTCTTAGTTCTAACTGATAAAAAATTCTATTTTTTTTTAAAAAAGATGCGATGGGAGTAATTACAGAATGGTAGGAATGCATGGGTTTAGTATTCTTGACTTACATCCAGTTTGACAAGCCGGATTTAACTCTGCAAAGTAAAATAACCGAGGATATTTATGAATGAAATATTACAGCTGAAAAAGATTAAAAAAAGTTACCAATTGGGTCAAACGACAGTGCCGGCTTTGAAAGAAATTAATTTAAATATTAATAAAGGCGAAATTATAGGTATTGTGGGCGCCTCCGGTTCTGGAAAAAGTACCCTGTTGAATATTATCGGCTGCATCGATCATCCCGATTCGGGCGAAGTTTTGTTGAACAATCGCATGTTAAAGGATTGTAGTGAACTTGAACTGAGCGATTTACGTAATAGAACATTGGGTTTTGTTTTTCAAAGCTTTAACTTGATTCCGGTTCTTAATGTTTTGGAAAATATTGAAGTTCCTTTATTAATTCGAAAAGAAGTAAGTCCAGAAAGTCGCCGCGAGAAAGCGAAACATCTGGCGAACCTATTGGGTCTTACTCCGTTTTTACACCACAGGCCGGACAGTTTGTCTGGTGGCCAACGACAAAGGGTCGCGATAGCTCGCGCCTTAATAGGTAATCCGCAAATCGTTATCGCCGATGAGCCAACGGCTAATTTGGATTCTGAAAATGCCACGGTCATTATTGAATTAATTTTGCGTTTGGGAGAAGAGCTAAAGACGACCTTTGTCATTGCTTCACACGATGAACGCTTACTGAAAAGGGTCAAACGTATCGTCACCATTAAAGATGGTGTGATTTTGGAGTCATGATGTTTACGAAATTATTTCCATTGATTTTTTTATTGGTTTCACAATCTGTATTTGGTCAATCAACACCGGATGCAAGTGCATTACTAAAAGAGTCCGATCGCCCTCGTGGCGGAGTTGAACGGGGATTGGCCTGGGAAATGGAATTAACAACAGTAGATGTAACAAAAAGTTCGGTTCGGCAGTTTGTTATCAAAACAAAGGGTGATAATGCTTTGGCCGAGTCCAAGGCTCCGCCAAAATTTAAAGGTGAGATTCTTTTGTTTAAAGACCGTAACATGTGGTTTGTAAAACCTGACCTAAAAAAACCAGTTGCGATTTCAGCCAGACAAAAGCTGGGTGGTCAGGCCGCCAATGGAGATATCGCATCAACACAATATTTCCGTGATTACACGCCTACTTTTATTAAAACCGAAATGATTGATAACGAAGAAACGGCATTATTATTATTGAAAGCAAAATCCGAAACTTCGACCTACGATAGTATTAGGTATTGGATTTCAGTAAAACAGAAGTTGGCGGTAAAGGCCGAATTTTTAAATTTACAGGGTAAGGTATTTAAGAATGCGACTTTTGAATATAAAAATAAAATCAATTTCGATGGAAAGTCATTTCCCTTTATTAGTCAGATGACCATTTCCAGCAGTAGTAATCCTAAAGAAAAAAGTATTTTGGTTTATAAAAATCCCAAGGCTGAAAACTTTTCCGACGGCCAATTTAATGTCAATTCGTTAGGACGGTAGGCCCATCTGATTTTTGGTGCCGGTAGGCCCGTTCACTTGATTCTAAAGGCGGCAATTCGCTCTTTGGCCTGTACATAGAAAATGAAGGCATTTTTCCCAAACCCATTTACGTTTTTAATCAATGTCTGTACTTGTTTTTGGTTTATCAATGAATCGGTATATATTTTTAATCGTCTATTTTCAAAGTGAATTCTTGTTTCGTTGCGACGAACCTTACCGCTGGAAGTTCTAGGAATCGAATGCGCATTTACAAAAATAACTTTATCTAGATTGATTCCTAATTCCGATTGTATCGCCTGTACCGCTAGGGTACGGATCTTTTGTAGCGTTTGTTCGGAAGTACCTGGCGGAACCTCTTGCACCAAAATGACTTGTTCATTGCCACCATGACTAGTGGAAAATGCGGCGTTTACTTTATATTCAATGGTCGAATGTGTACTCCGCACGATGTTTTCAATATCTTGTGGGCTAAAGTTTTTCCCGCGAATGATAATTAAGTCTTTGATTCGCCCAACAACAAAAAGTTCTTGGTTTTCATCTAAGAAACCTAAGTCTCCGGTACGTAACCAACGTTGATCATTAAAGGGTATAAACGTATCTTGCGTTAGGTTGTCTTTTTGCCAATAGCCTTGGGCAATGTGTTCACCCGAAGCTAATATTTCACCAATCTCGTAAATGCCTTTTGCGATTTGTTTTTCCGAATCAAATATGATTACATTTTGATCGCCAGCAGCGCGACCACAACTGACTAATTCTTTGATTTCAGCGCCCGGAGAAGAAACCAATTCTACCGTCTTATTAGATAATGATTTTTGTGAAACATAAATTTTCTTGAATTCGGTGTCGTAGGGTTTCGCGGTCACGGCCAAAGTAGCCTCGGCCAAACCGTAGCAAGGGGTCAAACAGCTTTTTTTAAGTCCGGCTTTGCTAAACCGTTCAAAAAAATTTTCTAACGTTTTCGCTTGGATAGGTTCAGCACCCGATAAGAAAGATTTCAAATGGGACAGATCCAACTGCGCTAACTCGGCATCAGTGATTCTTTGGAGACATAAGTCAAAAGCGAAATTAGGCGCTACGGTCCCAGTGGCCTTGTATTCTGTTATTGTTTGTAACCACAGAAGTGGTTTAACTATGGTCATTGGATGTAACAACACGCTAGTACGCTTATTTAAGATGGTCGAAAGAATAACACCGATCAAACCCATGTCATGGTAAAACGGTAACCAAGAAACTTGAATCTCGTCTTCTGCTTTTAATTCGAAACTAGTCCGGATCATTTTCAAATTTGCCATTAGATTGGAATGAGTTAAAATCACGCCTTTGGGTTCGCCGGTGGATCCTGACGTGTATTGCAGAAACGCGATGTCCGAAGACTTAATTTCAGGCTTTTGATATTTATGGCCTGGATCGTTTTCAATATTATTAGTCGAAATGAATTCAATTTTTAAAGCATCATTGATATAAAAGGATAACATTTTGTGAATGGTAGAAGTTGTCAGGCAGTAATCGGCCTGGCAGTCATTAACGATCTTCTGCATTCGCGGAAGATGCTTCACATTGGTAGGAATGTATACCGGAACAGCTACAGCTCCCGCAAATAAACATCCGAAAAAACCAACGATGTATTCCAAATCACAGTCGTAAATAAGCAGAACATTTTTTTTCGTTAACTTTTTCTGCAATAGTAGATAGGCAACATCCATCGCACGTTTCGTAAGTTCCTGGTAACTAATTTTTTTTACATTTTTGGTAGTATCTTTGTAAATGTAAGCAGATTTTTCGCCTAACTCGTGCGATCGGCCAATAAGTAAATCAACCAAATTGTCATAGGAAAGATCTACATCGAGTCCGTTTTCACGGGCTTGCACAATGGCGGCGATTTGGTTTTTCGGAGTATTATTCTGCATAGAGATTAGACTTTACAAGTCCTATGCCCCTGTTAAAAACAAACCGGGGTGTTTTTATTCTTTTCACCTGTCAAAGACTTAGACAGACCGCTTAAAAAAGTTCCTTGAAAATCGGTTCTTCCGTTTCATTTTGGAACGTTTTTAAATAAAACACCTCACGGAAACCCAAGGAATTCCGATATGATTAACGTAGGGGAAATTAATGAATAAGATCTTACTTTACATTTATTTCGTTCTTTCGTTTTTGTTTGTGGTAAGTGCTTCCGGTATGGGTGCATCACCTAAAGAAATATGTGAAAGCAATACGGCGAATGTTTGCGTCGATGAAGCCTGCAATGAATGTATAAGCCGGGAACAACTGGCCGAACGCGAAGCTAGAAATCAAGTCAATCCAAATGCGGAATTAGAAAGCGATTGTAATGTCGTCGGCAAACGTTACGATGTGATGTCGAATAAATGTGTGGATTTGGTTGGTGCGATAAAACCGGACGATGAAAGAACTAAAGCGGCGGGTGCCATCACGACCGATGAAGAAGTGACCGATAAAAAAGTAAGTTCCTTTGATAGCTGTAAAAATGATCATAAAAGTGCAGAAAGTGCTTGTGATGCCGGGAAAAATTCGGGCATGTCCAGCGTTATGGGTATGTTAGATTTGATGACGAAACAATTAGGTCAAGCAACCAGCGGCAGTATCGAATTGGCCTGTTCAAAATTAGGAACGATATCGCAAACGGCCAGCGTTGCGATGACTGGTTATAAAATGAATTGTACGAACAGCATTTTGGCTTGTGAAAATTCCTGTGATGCAGAAAAGAATGAAACGAATTACGCCGAATTGCAGCGATTAAAGAAGAAGTGTACCTCCATGAATGCCAAAGTGCAGGATGCTGGTTTCAGTATTAATTCTTTAGTAGCGACTAATTTGAATTCTAAAAAATGTGAAGAGTTAGCTATGAACAGTCCTGACTATTGGTGTAAAAAAGATCCGAAAAGCGTCATGTGTACAGCCGGGAAGCCGGTCGATTGTTCTAATCCTGCCTTAGCAAAGACGAACGCAGTTTGTATTTGTCGTGCAAATCCCCGAGATGCGGTTTGTAGCACTTTAACTGCCGGCCAAATTAAAGGCGGCGCCAGTTCGCCTAACATTGGTGGCGGTATCGAAGGGGGAACATCCGGAAAAGATTCTGGCAGTCTTTCTTTAGGAAACACTTCTGATGGCAGTAGCCCGTTTGGTGACGGAGCCATTGGCAAGGGTGGAAATGGCGGCGAACCGGCCGACTTTAAAGGTGGATCCGGTGGTATGGGCGGCGGTAACGGTGGTGGCAGCGGCGGAAAAAACTCATACACTCAACAGCCAAGAAATGGTGAATCGGGCGTTAACACAAAAGTAATCGGTGGATACGGTTATGGTGGTGGAAATGGTGCCGGTGGTATGGGTAGTGGTAGCAGCGGGCGAACGGGAACTGCTTCCGGTGGCGGCGGTTATTATAATGGAATGCAAGGTCAGCAAAAAGTCGACTTAAAACAGTTTCTTCCCGGCGGACAGTTTGATCCACAAAGAAATATTGCCGGAATTGCGGGTCCGGATGGAATCACAGGGCCCAATTCGGATATTTGGGCTAAAGTTAAAAATAGATACGGCAACATCATGCGGACCCTAAGACCCTAATTTAAATCAGGTCGTGCAAGGCCACTAGCACTTTATCGCGGCTTTCCTTAGGCAAAAATAAAATTACGCTGCGTGCACTAATAAAAGTATTTTCTGGAACAACTTGAATTTTTTCTAGTCCCGAAAAAATAGCTTCTAACGTTTCCGACTGTGTAGTTCCAGTACAAGTGGCCGTGACAGAACAAAGTTTTTCAATTTTATCACCGGAATTCTTATTCAAAAAAGAATCTAGGGTTTCTTTAGGCGCCGTTAAATAAATCGTAACTTGATTAGAAGTCTTTTGAATTTGCAGAATCTGCGGGCGCGCCAACTGATTGCTGTCAAATTTTTGATTTATCTTTTTTTGGCAGCTATAAACATCAGTATCAGAAATCTGAATTTTTAAAACCGTTTCAAATGAGTTTAAAGATAAAATGCGATTGGATTCGTAATTATCCTTATAAACTTCTTCAATCATTGTACCCTCGTTTTCGATATTATTCGTCGGATCTGAGTTTGCGGCGCTAATTGCTGGGCTGATAACTCCGGCGCTAACCGCCGGGCCTATTATCAGTGGAATATTTTTTGTTTTAGCAAGATCCACAGAGCGGTAGTGTAGCACCTTCGCGCCCCAAAAAGTCATATCTAAAAGATGATCATAGGATAATTTTTTAAGCGGCTTTGCCCTAGGAATTAGTTTTGGGTCGGCACTGAATATATTCGGTACATCTTTTAATATTTCACAATATTTGGCTTTTAAATTTGCGGCTATCGCAACGGCGGTAACGTCCGACCCGCCCCGTCCCAAAGTAGTAATTTCCTTCGAAATGGGCGAGACGCCTTGGAAGCCAGCCAAAACAACGATTTTATTTTTTTCAAGTGCTTCCACTACGCGGAAGGCTTTAACGTCGCGAATGAACGCGTTGAAATGGGAACTATCAGTAAGGATGCCGGCCTGGCTACCTGTAAAACTGATAGCTTCGCAGCCGAGATCATTCAATGCCATGCTCATTAAAGACATACTAATTCTTTCACCGGTTGAAAGCAGCATATC
>JAYVAZ010000601.1:0-4214 GCA_043750675.1 Pseudobdellovibrionaceae bacterium
AACATGGCTTAGACAAAGCATTTTCCTTATTCGATATAAATTCAAAAGCTATCTGGCCTTTAGCTTTCAATCAACATTCAAACCTTACCACCTATATAAGAAATGTTTTTAGCTTTCCTACGCTAAAAGTGGTTTTTCAAATGTTTTCTGATGGAAAAGGTAATGTAGAATATGTTGCAAATACATCCGAAAAGACACTTATAAATGTACCTAATGAATATAAATATTATGACGAATTTATAACTGAACAACAAACCAGCAATCTTCAGCTTCTAATGAAGACCTTAACCGATAAATCTGTAGAAATTTACTCTTGGGATATTGAAAAAAATACTTTCAATAAGATTTTTACCTTATCTGGTCTTGATTACTATTCTATAGAAGGCTCGTTTATAAATGATTCTATTATTTTTACAAAAGTTATTATGAAGAAACCAACTAACACTTGTTTTCTTCAAATATTAGATCGTCAAACGCTAACTGAAATTATCTCGCTAACGACAACTGCCAATTCCTCATGTTACAACTTTGACAGCATAGACACTGGTGAAAATTTAATTTTTACTGCAGAAAGCACCTACCCGGCTTCCAATGTATACAAATTCAACTATGCTACAAAAAAACTGACAGTTATTGCTGAAGCCAAGCGATTTTCTGGCTCCTATGGGCAAAGTCAAATTAACAAAAAGTATTACTTCTTCGGCGATGTCCTACTTGATGAAGATGGCGACTACCTTTTAAATTTTGATGCTAACTTTTATGCATCAAAAAAAGACGCTTTACCCAGTAAAATTACTAAAATATATGGATCAAAGTATATTGCAAATAAGGGCACTGACATACCCGAATATGCGGTAATTTCGATTGATCCGGTGACTAAAGAAACTAAGGAAGTTGATAGATATAAAACGAGAAGAACCTATTCAAATGATTCGGGGGTTTATTTTTCTGTAAACCATGACCAATTCGGCGCGAGTTTTACAGTAGCGGAAAATAGAACGTTTCATTTGACAGGTGGTTCTTTTTCGCAAAATGGCAATAGACTTTACTATCTTAAAAAAGATTCGAGCAACAAGTGGAATATTGCTTGGACAGATCTACTTGCCGAGCAAGACAATGAAACCATCATTTATACCGACCCTGCGATTGAAAATGTCGTAAATGAATTTTCTAGAGTCCAAAAGATATTGAGAAGCAATTAGCTAGATTTAAGGCAGTGATTCAAATCGAGACTTAGATTTTTTAATTTCAGTTTGACCATGCCGATGCCAACGGCTACTCCTAGTAGCCCGTAGAACTTGCTTTTTACATTAGCGCAGAAAGTCCTATTCTCAAATTGAAACACTCTTAATCATTTTTTAAAATTCGCGTAACATTAGTTCCGCTGGCTGGTTGTTTCTGTATATCAGGGGGATATATGAAACAAACACTAAAACTACTTTCTTTACTAACAGCTCTATTCTTTTTCGGCCGCAATTCATCTGCGGGATTGGAAGATCCAGCAATGGCACAAATATCCACACCAGTACAGCAATCAGAAAGTCTGTATTCAGAATTACGCGCCAATGGCTTTTCAGCAAACTTGGGTTTAATCACCGACAAATTTAATAACTACGGCGGTGCCGAAGTAACATTTAATTCGGAGTCGATTGAACTGAAAGTAAATAAGAGATCAAATTGCCCTACTGGAAAACAATGTTTTATGAGTATGCCTGCGCCAGTAATTATACAACTTAAAGTCACTCACTTGATCCACGAACAGTGCCGTGATGTTTATTACGCGGCCACTCCAGCCTATGTTAAATCAAGTATCTATGAACAGATTAGAATTGCTGATTATTCTGTAGGTCGTTGCCAAACCTTTGAATTTACCGCTCAAAACGAAAGCCGCCTACAATATCAAGTCACCGGCATTTCAAGCCTGACGAAACAAGTAAACTCTGCCTTGATTGATTTTACTTTGGAAAACGTACAAGTTTTGTTCCCAACTGAATAATTAGATCCTTAAATTAGGTGCGGGTTGCAAAAATGACCCGCCCAAATCAATAGCAATCATGTTTTTTCGGGATTTTATTGATCTGCCACGAACTTCTCTATACGTTGCGATCCAAGGTGGTTGTCAAGCCCCGACCTCCGACAAAGTATTCAGGAAGGCCAATGAAATATTCAATCCTATTTTTTACTATAATCCTCAGCCTTTGCGCCCAGGCAAGTTTCTTTAATCATTGCGACTCTTACCCTTCCCACCCTAAATCAGCATTTGAAAAAGCCTTAAAAAACCTAACCAGTTTGAATTATATTCGCCACGCAATAACTTCGGAACTGGGCCCTGACATACAGTTTTGTACGCAAAGCTTGAAACTAGGTTCCAGCCAATGGAAAGATGGACTGTATTTTTATCAGGTGCTTGTTAAAAGTTCAAAAACGAATCTAAAGGTTAGAACTTACCATTTTCTTTATCAAGATGCCTCCACACAGGCCAATCACAATCTACAAAACTTGAATTGGACGGGGATGCCCGCTAGCGAAACTTTAGATATTTTCGATGGTTTAGCAGCCACTTCGTATTTTACCTCCAATCAAAAGATGAATGCATCTGGAATAACATTAGAGTTGGCTTTAGATTCCGACGTAAAACTAATACAACTATTACAAAATTCCATCCTTTTTGAAAAGGGCAATGTTGATCTGGATTCAGTCGCAATGATTCAAATTAGTGGAAACCTTTTTCTGGCGACCTGGCAGAATGCCTCTACCAATTCTTTTGGGGAGAACCCGCCGGTTTTTTCGATTTTATTTAATCAAATAAATAATACCGAATTTCAAATTGCAGAAAATAGTTTTATTTATTCTGATCTTGTGGTGCCCATGATGGCGGCGGCAAAAAATGCAAAACCGTCCCAGATTGATGAAACCTTAGCCGAACAGCATTTAAAAGAAATTTCGATTTTAACTAAATAAGAAAAAATCCAAAGAGTATTTACCCGGCCCCAACAGAAACATCGCGACTGCTGTGGCTGCTAAATTAACTGTGTATTCGTTTCCGGGAGGATTGTTGGTTATTAGATAACCGGCTTTTTTGTGGCCAATCACTGTGGCCACAACCATTGTGATAAAAACCAAAACACAGCCCGGTCGATGCAGTAACCCTAAAGTAATCAGAATTCCACCCACTATCTCGGAAGCCATTGCCATTCTTGCCTGAACTTCTGGATAGGGAACCCCCAGGCTCTTCAACCAACCTACAAAGCCCGCCATGCTGCCGGTTCCGACCAAACCCAACTTCCCCATTCCATGAACAACAAAACAAATCCCGATAAAGATACGCAGAATCAGAACAGCGACATCCATAAATTGTGGTTGAATTGAAAAAAACACACTAAAATTTTCCATCATAAATTTTCCACCAATCCCATTTTCATACAATAAACCGAGCCACCTGATTTCATATATTCGGAGGTATCTACTTCAATTACATTAAGTCCCCGCTGGACAAGATCCGCCTTAAACCGCGTGGTTCCTTTTTGCACGATCACATTTTTTCCGTCCGGACAAAAAGCATTTGCCGCAAAGTTTTTTTCGGCCTCTGCAAGGTCAATGAATATGATATCCGAAAAATAGTTAGCGATCTTTTGCAAACCTTCTTCAGCAAAGGCTTCTCTAACAACAGCACAACGATCCGCACCTAAAGTTAAAAAGCAGGTGTCCAAATGATAAAAAAGTGGATGGGTCAGTTTAAGCGTTTCAAATTTTAGACCTAATTTTTCCGAAAACTCTACATACACTTTGTGGTCTGTTCGTGGACCATACCCTCCCCAGAAAAATGTAAAATCAGGGTGCGGTATAATGTCGCCATTGCCTTCAAAAGAAAAATTCATGTGTTCAAACTGAACAACCTTGTATCCTTGTTGCAGGTACCATTCTTTGAAAAAAGCGGTTTCCTTTTGACGATACGGTGATCGCATATTCGAAATAACTGCGGTTTTTTGTTTAGTTTTGGAATCTATAAATACAAAACTTTGGTTCGCAGTGAATACCATATCGGGAAGACTTTTCTGCGCTGGCAATACCACCGTTTTCAAATTAATCGACTGAAAGGCTTTCTGTAGGTCAATCCATTGCTGGACAGCCAGAGCCCTGTCGATCTTATTAAGCTGCCCCGATTCGTTCACCATATGCGGGTTAATCGCATATTCGACGTCAAAATACTGGGG
>JAYVAZ010000602.1:0-4051 GCA_043750675.1 Pseudobdellovibrionaceae bacterium
TTCCTCCTTAATGTTTTGTAACGACTGCCCGATTTTACCCAGTTTGGTATTATTACCAATAGCTGTTGCCTCGCCTATCGCCATACCTGTGGCAATGGATCGATATCGAAAAAGTTCATGATCAAAAACAACAATTGGGCCCACAAATGCAGGATATAGCCCAACCTACGGACGGCCGTATACGGAATACAGGAAATGAGGAAAAACGGAATAGCCACCAACGAGACTGCCGCAATGTCAAACCGCAAGCCCGTGACAAATGCAGATAAGAGCTCCTGGATTGAGTCGGCCCTATATTGATCATAATTCCATAGAAACGCAGCAAAACGATTAATAGAGTAAAAAAACAGAAACTGAACATAAGTTGCAAACAAAGCCATGCCCTACACTAACGAAAAGAATTGTCATAATAAAGAGGTTTTGCTACAAGTAATCCTAATTTCGACCATATTGTGAGTATGTAATGACTATTGAAGAACTAAAGCAAAAACTAGAATCTACCTTCCCCAACGAAGTTGTAGAGGTTGTTGATTTGACGGGCACTGAAGATCATTACGAAGTCTATGTCGAATCGGTTAAGTTTGCGGACTTATCACGCATCGAACAGCATCAAAAAGTGATGTCTGTTTTCGGGCCAGAATTAAAGACCGGTGAACTGCATGCGTTATCGATTAAAACTAAGGTAAAGAAATAGGAGTTTCTATGGCTGACACAAAAGAAAAAATCGAAAAATTACTTAACGAGAACAAAGTGGTTTTGTTTATGAAAGGGAGCCCCGAGTTTCCTTTATGCGGTTTTTCAGCACGAGCAACAGCAATTTTGTCGGACTTAGATGTCGACTTTCAACATGTTAACGTTTTAGATGATCATGAAATTCGCGAAGGCATTAAAGCCTATGGTAATTGGCCAACTATTCCCCAACTTTATATTAACAAAAAACTGGTGGGCGGCAGCGATATCATGATGGAAATGTACGAAGCCGGCGAACTACAAGCGCTTTTAAAGTAATTTTTCCGCCAATCCATTGCAACTTTCGCAATAACTAGGTAGCTTACTCCTATGCGAATCAACTTAGCCTACTGGGATCGCCTTTTAAGATTTATATTTGGTATCTTGCTGACTGCATGGGCTGTCGCAGGAGGTCCTTGGTGGGCCTACTTAGGCATCTATCTAATCGCTTCTTCGGCCTGGGGTGTTTGCCTATTCTATACTTTCTTTAAAGTCCGAACTGCCAAATGGACGGAGCGACCTTGGGCTCCGCCAGAGCTTTAATTTATGTCAGATAGAAAACTACTTTCCGAAGTTTTGGACGATCTGAAAAAAGAATACATCCTTAGTTTTCCCAAAAAATTAGAAAAAATTGAAAAATTAACCAATGAAGAAAATTGGAAAGAGTTAGCCGAGGAATATCATAAACTGAAGGGAACTGGAAAAACTTATGGTTTTCCACAAATTTCCACACTTTGCGAAAAAATGGAGTTAATGGCAATTCAAACTTCGACTCAACAAAGGCCTCTTTTTGAAAGCGGATTTACCGTTTTAAAAAAATTATTAACGGCGAATCAACAAAATACCTCGTTTAGCATTCATGAGGACCCTTTGTTTTCAATGCTGAATGAAATCAAAACTATAAAGAAATAGAATCGAGAGCTTCATGTCTATAACTCATTTTCTCATGGAGATTCAAAAAAAATTAACGCCAACCCAAGTAAAACAAGATCCAGAATCATTAAAAATTTACGGAAAAGATTGGACTACTTATTTTGATATTAATTCCAGCGCGATCCTGTTTCCCCAGACTACAGAAGAGGTTCAGGCCATCGTCCTAGCCGCCCGAAAAAACAAAATCGCATTAGTACCCTCGGGTGGACGTACAGGCCTTAGTGGTGCGGCCTGTGCTTTAAATGGTGAAGTGGTTGTTTCGTTCGAACAAATGAATAAATTTATAAATTTTAGCCCCTTAGATCAAACTGTCGAATGCCAAGCCGGCGTCATCACCGAGGAGCTGCAAAAATATGCCCTTTCCAAAAACCTGTTTTACCCAGTGGACTTTGCAGCCCGTGGATCTTCACAAATTGGTGGAAACATCGCTACCAATGCCGGCGGCATAAAAGTTCTACGGTACGGACTGACTCGTGACTGGATCGTCGGATTAACCGTCGTTACCGGAAGTGGTGAAATCTTAAAACTGAATAATAGTTTGGTCAAAAATGCGACCGGTTATGACTTCCGTCACTTATTTATTGGCAGTGAAGGGACTTTAGGATTTGTCACCGAGGCGCAGATCAAATTGGCAAATACCCCGCCGGCATTGAATGTTTTGGTTGTTGGAACCGACAAACTAGAAAACGTTATGCAGGTTTTTTCGAATTTTAAACAAAATTGTACGCTGACAGCCTTTGAAATGTTTTCGGAATTGGCCTTACAAAAAGTCATCGCAAGCACCGGGCTTCCGCGCCCCTTTACAACGGTAAGTCCGTTTTACATCTTAGTTGAACTGGAAAATGCCCATGTCGACCAAGAGGCCGCTATTTTAGAATCCTTTGAATTCCTGCTGGAAAATCAAATTGTTTCAGACGGTGCCATGAGCCAGTCCGAAACTCAGGCAAAAAACTTTTGGCGTTTGCGAGAAGATATCAGCGAATCACTGGCGAAGTTTTCTCCTTACAAAAATGATATTTCGGTAACTACACCGAAAGTCCCGGCTTTTATGAATGATTTGGATTTACTTTTAAAATCTGCTTATCCGACATGGGACGTGGTTTGGTTTGGACACATTGGGGACGGGAACCTCCATATTAATATTTTGCGCCCCGAAGGAATGACCAAAGAAACTTTTGTCACTGAATGTCGTAAAGTCGATCAACTGATATTCGCGACTATTAAAAAATACCAGGGAAGTATTTCTGCGGAACATGGGGTTGGGTTAACTAAAAAATCATTTTTGAACTACACTCGTAGCGAAGCCGAAATCGACCTAATGAAGCAAGTCAAAAGGGTTTTTGATCCTGATTTGATTATCAATCCTGGTAAACTGTTCTAATTGGCCGCATGCTGTGCGGCCATAGAATTAAACAGCACCGGCCCTGCCCGTTGCATTTTACATTACGATACGAGTTTTAATACTTCGAGATAACTTTGAAATTTCCGAACACAATCTTTGTGAATCGGCCAGTTCCACGTCCATCAATAGATAACCAATTTTTTCATCAGTTGATAAAGCCTGCGCCTGAATATTGGCACCGGCTTTGGATACGATGCTATTGATTTCACCTAAGACCCCTGGTTCATTTTTATGAACATTCATTATACGTTTGGCTTGGTTCATATGTGCTAAATCAATATTGGGGAAATTCACTGCGCCCAAGGTCGAACCGGTTTTTAAATATCGGCGAAAACTTTCGGCTACTTCTAAACCAATCGAATACTGGGCTTCTTCGGTGCTACCGCCAATGTGCGGAGTCAAAATAACGTTGGAAAGGTTTTGTAAAGGCGAAACAAATTTTTCTTTGTTTGAGGCGGGTTCAATCGGGAAAACGTCAATTGCACAGCCGGCAATGTGTTTTAATTTTAGGGCAGCCACTAAAGAATCGATATTCACAACTGTACCGCGCGAAGCATTGATTAAAAAGCTTCCTTTTTTCATGACCTGAATTTCTTCGGCCCCTATCATATTCATCGTTTGTTTAGTTTCAGGAACGTGCAAGCTAATAAAATCGGCCTGTCTTAATAAATCCTTAAGATGTGCAATCGATTGCGCATTTCCCAAAGGTAATTTTTTGATGACGTCATAAAATATTACTCGCATTCCCATGGACTCAGCCAAAACACTTACCTGACTACCGATGTGACCATAACCTACGATTCCTAAAATTTTTCCACGCACTTCTTTAGAACCATCGGCAGACTTCATCCACTCGCCTTTATGGGCTAACGAATTACGGTCCCCCAACTGCCTAGACAAAGCGATCATTTCCGCGATTACTAATTCGGCCACACTTCGAGTATTACTGTACGGCGCATTGAAAACCGGAATGCCCAGAGCATTAGC
>JAYVAZ010000603.1:0-12321 GCA_043750675.1 Pseudobdellovibrionaceae bacterium
AATTCTTTGCTGAAGCGCTGACTTGTTCCCATGCGTTATCCAATTCCGCACCCCATCTGGTTATTTAACTTACACGACAACTTCCCTGAAACAGGGGGATGTCCGTTTCCTATGGGAATCTTTGTATGATTTATGAAAGTTAACTACAGGCCCGCCAATGAAAACGATTACAAATATTGTAGGAATCTTCATCACAACGGGATGAAGCCCTACGTACAGCTTCTTTGGGGTTGGAAAGATGAATTCCAGAATCAGAGATATGAAAAACTTTGGCAACCGATAAAAATCAAGATCATCACTCTTGATAGCAAAGACATTGGATATATTGAAGTTTCCGAGGATGACGAGGCAGTTAAACTCGTCAATATTTTTGTAACTGAAGAGCTTCGGGGCAAAGGTATCGGCAGCCGGGTCGTTTCGGATTTCATCAGTCAATACAGAAATTCTGTTTCTAAGCTTACGTTAAACGTCTTGTGGAACAATCCTGCTAAACATCTCTATGAGCGCTTGGGATTCAAGTTCCTTTCGAGAGAAGATCAAATTGTAAAGTATGAACTTTCCTTCAAATAGACTTACCTATTGGCTGAATTAAAATATTAACAATTTCATAAAACCTCCGCAGGTTGCGGGCCGAACTATAATTGCTATTTTACTATTCTTAAAGAGTTACCTTCGCATAGTCAGTATGCTGCTTTTACCTAGCACTGAAATCATAAGCCTTCAAACTCAAGTCTGTGTTTTCAATTTACTTACTTCCTGGCCCACCGTAATTTAGCAGAAGACGATCGAGAGTTTCCTCTTTGTTCTTCTGGGCTAGGACGAATAATGTCCGCGACAACTTCAGTATAGGTACCGTTGCGTGCAAAAGCTTGAAATGATTTTTTGACCCGCCGATCTTCACCTGAATGAAAAGATAGTATTGCGACACGTCCGCCCTTGTTCAGCATCTGCGGGATGTCTTCTAGAAGCTGATCAAGAGCACTAAATTCATCATTTACTTGAATTCGAAGTGCTTGAAAAGTTCGTCTGATAGTCGCTTCGCCTTCTTCCAGCTGAATTCTTTTTGAAAATCCTGTGATAGCCTTGCGTAGAACCAGAAGTAATTGACCGGTTGTTTTCGGCTTTTTTGCGACCACGGCTTTGGCTATCACATCGGCACGAAGTTCATCAGAATTATCACGTAAAATTTCTGCCAATTGTTCGGCATTTAAGGAGGTCAAAAGTTCCGCTGCAGATAAACCTTCGTTGGGATTCATGCGTAAATCCAGTGGGGCGTCTGTTTTAAATGAAAATCCCCTGAGGGGATCGTCAATTTGCATTGATGAGACGCCCAGGTCGGCTAAAATCATGTCTACTTTTGGAATACCCAAAGCCGTAATAAATTTTTTGGCGTTGCTAAAATTAGTGGCTCCGACAATCAGCGCATTTTCAGCAAAGCCTGCGTTTCTTAAGCGCGCTTCTGTTTTTTTTCTTTCAATAGGATCTTGATCCAGACCAATCAGTCTTCCACCAGGCAGGAGTTTGGGCAAAATGAGTGAGGCGTGTCCTCCGTAACCCAAAGTCGTATCTAGGGCGATTTCGCCAGGTTGCGGAGCTAAAATGTTTAGGATTTCTTCAACACATATGGGTCGGTGAGTTCCTATAGGCGTGGCTCCCCTAGCTTTGATTTTTTCGATTTCTAGAGCGTATCGTTCCGGATTCAACTCTTTATATTTTTCGCTAAATTTTCTAGGATTTTTACCGCCGTAGCGAATTCGACGTTTAGGTTTTCCAGGGTTATCTTCAGAAGAAGTCATGGCGCACAGTACAGAGCAAGAGCCAGATTTGCATTATAAAAATGTAAGCTGAGTGCTCTTCAAACTACAGCGTGGTTGTGACACGTACTTAATCGAATTTATTCAAATGCTGGAAATCAGGTATAAATGTTAACGTGTATACTAGATTTCCGGCGTTGCGGTCTTAAAAATTGATAACTAAGGCCACTGTTGTAAGACTTTTCGAACCTTGCTGACGTCGTAACCTACGGACTTCAATTTTTCCAACCGGGCATTGTAGACCGCATCGCTCATGACCGGGGACTGTGACATGATCCAGACATATTTGCGGCTGGGCACCCCTACGATCGTGTAAGAATAATCATCGGCTAAATCGATGATTAAATAAGAAAATTTAAAGGGCCAAAAAAATTGGATGCGCCATTCCGCATAGGTTTCTTTATTTTGAATAAAGGCTTTTTGCGGATAGGTTTTTAGTTCACCGCTAGGCGTCTTTTTGTAACCTCTAAAATCCACGTCAATACGATTTTCATTTTCATTCCACGTATATGTTTCCGTGGTGTTAACTAAATCACCTTCTAGTGGAAGTGGCATATTGGCAATCACGTACCACTTGGTCATAAATTTTGGAATTTCTACTTTGGCTACTGTCTGAAGTTTATCATCCATCGAAACACATCCTTGAAGCACAAAAAAAATCAGCGCTATTGGGAAGAACTTTTTCATGGATCTACCATAAAATGATTTTTAAATTTGGTCAAAAAATCAATTAAGAAAATGTCTTCATTAAAAAAATAATTTTAGCAATTTTGAATGGAATCTTAAATGCTAATCAATCGATTTTACGGCTATAATGTAAATCATAGATTTATTTGGAAAAAGTGGCTTTTTTTTAATTTCTTTTGCACTTATAGCGATCCTAATGGTGACGGGCACTAACTGTTCCAAAGTAACCCCCTCTGCGACTCCAGTTCCCGAGCCCCAGTCGCATGTGGAAACCTCCAAACAGACGCAGATTTCTGAATAGTAAAAATCAAACCGGGCATTGAAGTAAAGAAAACACTTGTCAGTAATCATACCCAGATTATGCTATCAATATGTCTAAGTTGTTTATTCTTGTTCTGGGCTTATTTTCTGTAGCTTCGATTTATGTTTACTGGCCTATGTGGCAAGAACTGCAAGGGCGTTCGGTGGATCAGCAAATGACTCAACAAACTGAATCTGCCCAAATGGCCGGAAAAATAGATCCGACTTACACCAAACTAGCCGAAGCAACTGGTGGAGACATTTGTTATTCTGGTGGGAACACGGCCGAAGAAAAAAATGAAAATTTAAAAAAAGTGTATGGCGGCCCTTGATCATAGAGATTTGGTTAAAAAGAAGACTTCACAAATCCGCGAACGTTTTCTTGAAATCAAATCCTTAATCTTGAATTCTTATTTTATCGTTATTCCACTTCTTTATTTAATTTTATTTATTTTGGTTAATAGAACTAAACCTGTATCGTCTTGGATATTTGCAGTGGCTTGCGCTGTGCCGGCCGTTACTTTTTGGATTTATATCGGGGGCCTTCGCGTCTTTTCCGATCCGACTTTGAACAGTCGTGGCGGAATGTATTTACCACTTGCGGGCGCGGGCGCAGCAGCGATCGCTGGATTTATTTGGTCCGGAAATATTTCTGAAAAAACGACTTATGAAAAAAACGCAGCCGCAGTCGCGCTGATACTTCTCAGTTTAATCCCATGTGGATTTATTATGATGCTGGCGAGATCGTGCTAGGTATTAGTAATGGGTTTGTAAACATTAATGGACGAAGCGTCGATTTTACCTTATTATAAATATTATGATTTCTTACACAGCAAAAAGACTATCGCTTAATCAGGTGAATATTTACGACAATGGTGATCAACCTATTAGTTCAATCTCGTGGCCAACGGTTCAGATTTGGAGCTGCGAAAACGCTGTGATTGGGGATCCATACTATCAGGACAAAAACTTAGGATCGTATCCATCGCTAACTATAAAAGGAACTAAACTGATCGCTAGACGTAAACTTCTGACCAATAAATTTTTTGGCAACGAATATCAGATTTCACTCTGGGATGAGAACAGCCAAAGTAATATTTCCGCTTTTAGGCCCGGATGGATTTCAGAAAAAACTAAGATTAATTATAATGGCCAAACCTATCTATTATCCAGAAAAAATTTTTTTCGATTCCATTTTCTTTTACAGCAGACGGAATCTGAAATATCTCGGTTCACTGATACGACTCCCTTTTTTAATTTTTCTAGCTATCGCCGGTTTTTAATTACTTTAGATGCGCTTGTGGATCCTGTGCTATTAACTTTTAGCTTCTTTCTGGCTCATAATGCGTTCTATTAATCTTTGCTCTAAAATCCCACTGGATTTTGAACCGGAAGGTTATCTATTCCCTTTCCTACAGCGGGCAACCCACTGGAAAAAGAAACCGAATGCACCTTAAAGGCTTTATTTACAGCAGAAATACAGCGTCCATTTGACTGACCAATTAGGGCCCCTTTTATTCCTTCACCTGATACCGTTCCCGAAAAATCGGAATCGGAAAAATAGGTGTCGGAAGTCGATGTATCGGAACCAATCGCTGCACCCAACACTCCTGTTCCAGAAATGGAACCGGTAAATTTACTTTTCATTAGATGGGTGTGACCATATTTATATTGAACCTCAATCCACATGTTAGTCGGTACTAAACTGTACATCAAAGGATTGTAACCCGTTTGCGAATTAATTTGTGCTACTAGTCCACCAGTTATACCGGTACCCGCGACGACAATCTTGGCTTTGGATTCACCTAACTCGATATTTCCAATTCGATTTAAACTTAACGAGATTCCTCCGACCAATCCAGTATTAGTGGAACTAATATCCACTTCCGAATAACATTTGTGGCAATAAGAGGTGGCAACCCCGGCAATATTACGACCACCAACAATGGTCGAAGCACTTCCTGAAAAAGCCGCGTTGCTGCCAACACCACTGGATCCACCTTGACCGACGATACCGACATATCTGACATCATCCTTAGAGAAACTTTCTAATACGGTTGTTGAGGTGGTTCCAGAAACCCCCGTTGCATAATTAGAATAACGAAGTTGATTTCGAGTAAAAATATTTTTAACAAAAACTGAATTTTGTGCAATGACAGACACGTAATCGCCAACCAGAATATTGTCATAGGCGTAGATACTCCATACATTAGATCCATAGGCGATCAATGAAGTGTTTTTACCAGTTAAGTTATTATTTTGAAAAATAATATTATGAATGAAATTGACTGATCTAAAAATGAAGACATCATTTTCAGTATCAATGATATTCCCGTTACGGACGTGATAGTTACGGCCATCAATACTTTTTATTCCATGCGGAAAATTCATCATTGGCTTGGTTTCTGAGGACAGATCGATGTCGGCCCCTAAAGCCAAGTACGTCCCGTAACTGTCAACATCAGATAAAGAAAGGATCATTGTATTAAATTCTGGCCACTTACAGATAATAAATGGGTCGCCTTCTGAACCAGTACCTGAATGACTTCCATTATTTTTAGCGGGATTCAGACAGACGGGATTTTTTACCGGAGTAACCGGTAAAGCCGGCAACGATTTTTGTGTCGCAAGCCCACTATTACCAAATATTTTTTCGCCGACATTAAGATCGGTATCCATAGCATCAGTGACAATACGATCTGGCCCAACTATCTGCTTGGAAATATTCAGATCCGTTAAAGTTAAATTTAACTGCGGTTTAATCACAGGTTCGTTCATTAAAATTCCACCAGTCCCACTGTCTGCTTGAAAGCCAGTATAGACTCCAGCACCACTGGATATATTTATCTGGGCAACGGAATCATAAATTTGCTTTCGAAGAAATTCATCAATGCCTAGATCAGAATTTCGGTTGTAAACTAAAGCTTGAATGCCCAAACAAACCGGAGCTAACTGAACTGTTTTTTCCGAACTGTCTGGCGAAGATGATTCCTCGGGAAATCCGGCCGGCCAACCCGCAACCGCAATCACCGGAGTTCTTGGTGCTGCAATTACCTGGACATCAATCGAAGAAGTCGATCGCTGTCCAGAATTGTCACCCCAAAAATAAAACTCTTGATTCACTTTATAATTTCCAACGGGGACCTGAGATCCCTGACCAAAAGCACCAGGAACACTTAACCCCTCACTAGGTAATGTAGTCGTCGGCAAGTAACCGCAGGCGGTGCTCCCGCAACCATAACCGGAGTCACTCAGCACCGTCGTTGGACAAGTCATTTCCTTACCTAAAAAGTAACAGGTTGGAATCTTATATTGGATCCCAAACCATTGTCCCAAATTATATAAAGTCACTTTCGTTTCCGTATAACTTGCCACCGGCTGACTATAAGGCGCGCTGTGAATGTTATAAGGCCATTTCCATCCGACAAAACTATATGCGGGAGTTTGAATTTTTAAATGCTGTTGAAAACCGCGATAGAAAATAACTAGGTCATGCGTCTGACCGCCGCGAAAAAAACCATAGTGAACTAAGTTACCAAACGCTGGTCTATTTTGAATATATTCGGCACCTAAAACCTGACCGTTTAAAAAGACGGTATATACAGTATTGTCGGTTATTTTACGTGCAATACCGTTATCATAAATGGCGTAAACATCAGCGTAAAGCATCGGGTCCAACATTTTATATCCGCCATTAATAGGGCTGATATATTTTGTGCTTCCACCCCACATATCCCTAAGTTCTAGGCGGACCAGTTTGGCACTTTCTCCAGAGATTGAATCAACGCTGATCGCTTGCGTGGTATATGCGTTGGTTAGGCCGGTAGCCGTGTCCACGGCAGTGATCGTAAATGTTCCCGCAATTTTCGGTCGCACAATACCTTGCTGATCGACTGGAAAATTAGCTGAATCACTGGAACTCCAAACCACCTGATCAGTAACGACTTTTACCGCTCCGGAAGTATAATAATACACGGCTTGAAATTGACTACGATCCTTAACATAAACGTTGGATGCTTTTGAATAAACATCCATCTTCATTGGTCTTTCGCCAGGCTGAACGGAAGACAAGTTAATACTTTGACCGCCTTCAGGATTGTCCGTTGCTTGACTGCGGGCTTGCTCTTCAGTTCCAGAATTTAATGTCGTTATAAAATCTTTAAGCGTCGTAAAATTCAGATATTTTTTTCTTCGAACCGTTTTGCCGGTATCAGGTAAGCTACTAGCGACTGGAGAACCGTTCATTAAGGTATCCTCAATTAACCATGGCGAATAATACCAACCTTTTGATTTGTAAAAACTAATGATGTGAGCAATGGCTCCACCGGTTAGGGCCGCCGAAACTCCCGAGCCCGAAACGGTATTTAAATGCGAAAGGTGTTCAATACCAATGATGTCTTCGCCTGGAGTTAAAATTTCAACCCCTTCGGCACCGTAATTCGAGAATGAAGCAACGTTTACGTCGCTAACACTGTTACTTTTTGCTTTGGAACCCACGGTGATAACACCACGAAAGTATCTACCCCAACAAGAAATCTGAGCAGTCTTTGATTTTTCAAACAAACTAAAATCCCTTGGTCCCACAATTTCACCGGGCGCTGGGTTTATCATACCGACTTTTTCACCGGAAGGAATAACCACAGTCACGCCTCGCTCAATGGCATAATACAAAGCCTGACCCACTAAAGGATCGCAAAAATTTTCGTCTGAAGCCGACAATGGCAATACGACTACTTCGGAACCTCGATTGACCATTTGTTTAAGCATAGCCAGGACCAACGAAGGAAGTTTCCAACTAGTATAATCCGTCGGTAAGGATACCGGAATTAACTTTGTGATTCCGTCAGCCACACCCTGCACATTGTTGCTACTTTTAGGAGCCGCAACAACAGAAGCCATAAATGTTCCAAACCCATCAGGATCAACTGTGGGTAAACCTATAGCGTTCGCACTTAATGGCAATGCCGGAGTGATGTTGGGATTAAATCCTGGAGCCGTAATTCCAAACTCTACTGACCTAGATTTATTTAAAGACAATAGCTGTTGAAGTACTGAGCTGTCTAGACCCATCTGATTCCAAGCCGAAGCCGAACCACCCGTCGTATTTGGCGAATTGTAAATCAATTGATTGGGCACATCGGAGGAAACGTAAGCGGCCGAGGCGCAGTTATCCAAAGACAAGGCTCTTTCAAAGTTTTCACTAGAAATAAAGACATTCAATTGAAAACTGATTAAAGAAATATCAAATCTGCCGACACCCGCCGCAAAGTCGTATTGAGCTTTTAAATAAGGATCTAAAAAATAAAACGGAGAGTTCATAATGATGTCTTTACGAGCCACCACACACTGATCCTCTACAAATACGTACATCCAGGTGCCCACATCAAAACCAGGTACTTCAACCCCATTAATTAATTTATTCTTTAAAGTCCCAGGTGAAGACATTATTCCGCCGCCTGTTTGAGATAAAGGCGCTTTATTGGGGTTACGTTTTATATCGTCTTGAACCGCACGACTACAGTTTTGAAAAAAGACGGCGGTAACTACAAGACCTAAAAGCAGAATACTAAAACTTTTTGCTTTATTCGAAATTAAATATTTTTTATAAAAATTGACGTTCATTTAAAACCTTCTATTTAACATTAATTTGAATTTTAAAAGTAAATACATCACCATTGCTGAAGTTCAGTTTTACATCGCTTTTTTGTATACCCAAAGAATTAGACTTAACGATAAACTTCAAATTTAATTCCGACTTAGAATTAATAGCGACCGGAGGGGCGTTGGATGTGAATTGCACCACGGCTCCACCACTGACATCTACAGAACTTAAATTCATAGACTGGGCTTTATCATTAAGAATTTTAATCGTAATTTCCGCTGAGTTATCGCCGGCCACTTGTTTACCCAAATCCAGCAGGGCTCCTACCTTCAGACCTATAAAAGTTCCGGCCACCACAAACGGATTGAATGGGCTTTGATCAACGTAAAGATTAACTTTGTTTGGATCATTTACAAAAACAGTAAATAGACTACCTGCCGGTGGAGTAAGAACTGGAAAAAACTGTGAACTTCCACCCGGAACCGGTGTTGCCGTCGGTGTAGCGATTGGAGTCGGCGTAGGAACCGGAGTCATGCTCGGCACAGGAGTCGGCGTAGGAACCGGAGTCATGCTTGGCATAGCCGTAGGTGTTGGAGTCATACTCGGCGCAGGAGTCGGCGTGGGAGTCATACTTGGCGCAGGCGTCGGTGTTGGAGTCATACTTGGCAAAGGAGTCGGCGTGGGAGTAATACTCGGTGCAGGAGTCGGCGTGGGAGTAATACTCGGCGCAGGCGTCGGTGTTGGAGTCATACTTGCCACAGGAGTCGGCGTGGGATCGGTGCCAAACCCATCAGCGGTAAGTTTGCTAAGCTCTACCGTTTTAAAGCCACCTTTGGTACAACCGAAAAATAAGAACGCTGTTGTTAACAATAATAAACAACGTTTTGTGAAATTCACAAAATTTAAACTCAAGGATTCCCCCTAGATATTCAGTCTCTTATTATCGTCGGTTTGAATTTATAATTAAAGTCGAAGTGAACATTAAAGTCTCAATGTGTAGCCAAATTCAATAAGTCTCCACTTATTAATCGCAATCTCCAATTGAGAATTCTTGTTTTGAGATTTGGGAAAAAAGCCATTTCTAAGCTTTCGCTTGGAAAACCAGGTGACAAGTATTTTCACCAACAGATCCATGGGTACCCAGACGGCGAAGAAACGGTGAATGACTTAGGCTGCATTGATGCAACTAGACTCCTTTATCCGTCAATTTAGCTAACATTTTAAGTCGGTCCAACTAAGACATTTGTCTGGATTAAATTTTGCCCAACTAAAAATTAAATTTTCTTAGGCGACAAATTTATTATTAAATTTCGCTAAAATCGATCTTATCAACTCAACGGCTTTAATAGGCTTCGGAAAGATTTGGGATATTCCAAGTTCAGTTGATTCTTTGTCTGAAATATCATTGTATCCTGAATAAAGAAAAAATAAGGGTTTATGTCCTTCCATTTTCATTACTTCCTTTGCAAGGAATCGCCCGTCGCCATTTGGCATACGCATATCAGAAAGAATAAAATCATACCTGTTGATATTAACAAGAATAATAGCTTCGCTTCCGCTACTTGCGGTCGCGACGCTGGCTCCTGCAAGCAAAAAATTTTCAGAAACGAGTTCTCGCAAGTCCGGGTCATCTTCCACTATCAGAACGCTAAATCCTTTAAGCAATGTCATGCCGCCTCCGATTTTTCTACTGGGTTTGATATTGGCAGCGCTAGCACAAAACTGGTATGTCCGTGATACATTTTGTAAGTTAGGCTTCCGTTAAAAGATTCCGCAATCCCTTTCGAAATACTTAATCCAAGGCCCGTCCCTTTTCCAACTTGTTTAGTGGTAAAGAAAGGCTGCATTAGTTTAGATACTATTTCGGTTGGAATACCTTTGCCACTGTCGGTTACTCTTAAACAGACATTTTTATCGTTCTGTACAAGTTCGAATGAAACCCATTTTTCAGGAAGTTCTACAACTGCATCATTCGCATTATTAAGCAGATTCAATAAAATCTGTGATATTTGGGTTGGAACACAATTTACGTAAAAATCATCAGAAATTTTCAGTTCAATTTTAATTGCGTTGGCTTTAAATTTCTCACTACATAACGATATTGTATCGGAAATAATCGCCCTCAAAGAGTGTGGCGCCCAATCATCATCGGTGGAGTTTCTCGAAAATGTGCGCAATCCACGAACTATTTCGGAAATTCGTTGCGCAGTCGATTCTATTTTCTTCACCTTGTTCAATAGTTTTTCCACGTCAGGAGGTTGCAATCCCAGATAACTTTCCATTTGATGAGTGGCAGATAAAATAATTGCAAGTGGAGTATTAATTTCGTGGGCAATTCCAGCGGCCATTTCGCCCAGTGAAGTCATTTTTGCTGACTGAAATAGCGCCGTTTGAGCAACCTTTTCATTTGTTATATCAGCAAATGTTGTCACAGCATGTGATGGAGTCTTTTCGATTCCCAAAAAAATCGGAGTAGAATTTATAGTAATCCAACGCAAATCTTCCTCTTTGGATTTTATTCCCATCACTACATTTTTCTGCGGCTTAGCAGTTGATAACGTCACCATGGCAGGATGCTCTTCGCCAGGAAATGAAGTGCCGTTTTCCCGAATTGATAACCAATCAGGATCCATTGATGATTTTCCGCGAAGTTGATCTGCAGTTAGCCCCAGTACTTTCAAAGCCGCATTGTTGCAATCGACTATTTTACCGGTTTGGTCTTGAAGGACTACCCCTTCGCCCATGTTATCAAATGCAGTTTTTTTAAAAACCAGTTCTTCATTTGCGGCAGTTAACGCCGAAATTTTAATTCTTAATTCCAGAAGTTTATAAATTTGATTGGAAAGTGCCTTTAGCATCGCGATCTGAGAACTGTCGAGAGTTCTAGGTTTATTGTCTATTACACAGAGAGTGCCGATCGGCAAATTGCTAATTGGATCTAAAAGTGGGGCGCCAGCATAGAATTTTACATGAGGCCCACCAGTGACCAACGGATTGTCGAAAAATCTTTCGTCCTTCGTTGAATCAGGGATAATAAAAATGTCTTCTTGCAGGATAGCATGCGAGCAGAAAGCGACGTCCTTAGGTGTTTCAGATTCTGATATGCCAACTTTTGACTTAAACCACTGCCTTTTTCCGTCTACAAGGGAGATGAGAGCAATTGGGGTGCCGCAAATCTGTGATGCAATAAAAGTAATTTCATCGAATTCCCTTTCCGACAAAGTATCTAAAATGTTTAAGTTGTCGAGCGCTTTAAGTCTATCCATTTCACGAGGATGCAAATTTGGTTTCTTCATAAAATTTGTATCGGTATAAAAATAGGATCTAACAAGTCCGGACAGTAAATACTAAAATTCAGAACAAGGTATGCTTATATTTTTTTATAGAAGATTCTCATTTTAAGACGGACTTCTAAGTAATGCAGGCCTTTTCCTGCGCTTTAACATCCCGCAACTGGCGTTGCACCGCCCTGTTGCTTAACACTGCCCTATCTAATAGCATTTAAAAATTACCACAAAAGGAGTTATGATATGTTTAAATATTTATTCGCTGTTGCTTTCTTACTGGGCCTTTCTGCCCAAGCCACTTTTGTCCCGCAGAATGAAATCAAGTACGGCCAACTTAAAGACTGCCCCAGTAATATTACTGAACCCGAGTTCAATCAGTTGATCGCTGAAGTTCAAAAAGCCTATGCCCCCGTTGTATCTGCAGCCGGCGGAAAACTTTCTATTACCGGAAAGTGGAAAGATGAAACTGCAAATGCGGGCGCAAAACAAATGTTTGGCGGCTGGCAAGTTCAGGTTACAGGTGGTTTAGCAAGAAGGCCCGAGTTAAGCCCCGATGCCTTCACCATGGTCATTTGTCATGAAGTTGGCCATCATCTGGGTGGCTTTCCTTTTGCCGCTTCTGCTCCAATTC
>JAYVAZ010000604.1:0-3535 GCA_043750675.1 Pseudobdellovibrionaceae bacterium
GGGCCACCTCCAGGATAGGAATCTATAGTCCGAGTGAGGTATTCTTTTGCTGAATTTTTTAGAAATTTAGTTAAAAATTAAATGTCGAACTACCATAACTTCATTGGACTCTTTTTCTGATGCGGTTTATAATTTCCAAATGAAAATTGGTATTGCCACATGTTCAGATAAACCAAACCTCACAACCGGAGATCAAGCACTAGCTGCATCGCTTGAATCCAAAAGCATTCAAGTCAAACCTTTAATTTGGAATGATCCAAATGTCCTTTTGAGTAACTGGGACGCAATTATTATCCGTTCGACCTGGGACTATCATTTAAATTCAAATGACTTCCTGAATTGGATATCCGAAATTGAAAAATCATCTATCCGTTTGATCAATTCGGCCCAAGTCATTAGATGGAATGTAGATAAATCGTATTTACTAGAGTTGGAAGCTCGTGGAATATCGATTGTCCCCTCTGCTTTAATCAAAAAAGAGATCGCAGTGGCACAAGCCATTGAACAAATACAAAAGACGGGCTGGATCAATTTCGTTATTAAGCCTACAATTTCAGCCACGGCATATTTGACCTTTAAGTGCAATATTTCCAGTTCAGAATTACCAAGTATAATTAATCAAATAAGTAAACATTCGGATATTCTAGTTCAACCATTTATCCCTTCTGTAGCAGCTAATGGAGAAGTGTCATTAATCTTTTTTAATGATCGTTCACCGAAGTTTTCACATGCAGTTATTAAAAGCCCAAAGAAAGGTGACTTTCGGGTACAATCTGACTTTGGCGGAACTGATCGTATAATTCAGCCGTCAAAAAAGTTAATTGAATTTGCTGAAAATTGCTTAAAAATGATTGACGGTAATTGGTGCTTTGCAAGAGTGGATGTTATTGACTGGGAACAAAATCCACTTATAAGTGAACTTGAATTAATCGAACCAGACCTTTTCTTAACTATTGCCCCCAACGCAATCCAGACTTTGTCCGACGTAATAATGTATAAGTTATCTCATGATGATAAATTGAACAAACAGTGAACAAAAGATATTCCATAGGTGGACATTTTTCTAAAAACTGTGGTATTTTTCCAGCCATATGGAAATTGAGTTTGTAAAGTCAGATCCAAAATTTGCTGAAAACTTCTGGGAATGGCGACAAGACCCTCAAACTATTAAATACAACCCTCTAGCTCTTAGCAATATCGATGCACTTCGCAAAAGACTATCGTCATCAGAGTCAGACCTAACTGAATTTGAAAAATCAGATTCGTTTCTATGGTTTATTAAATTTAATAACGAGCTAGCAGGTCAGGTGAATCTTTCAAATATCAATAGAATGATGTTAACTGCAGAAATAGGCTATACAATCGCACCCTTTGTAAGGTCAAAAGGTGTAGCCACGGCAGCAGTTCTTCTTTTAACGAAAAATGCATTTAATCAAACTCCTCTGCGTAAATTAATTGCCTTCGTTCATGACGAAAACACTCCATCTAAAAGAGTATTAGAGAAAGTTGGTTACAAGCAAGAAGGACTTTTACGCGATCACTATCTTGTAAATGGTATCCCAGCCAATGAAGCTATTTTTGGAATTTTAAAAAAAGAGATTAAATAAGACTTCATTCAATTAACTTTTAAAGTTTTAATATTTACTTATGAAATGATAAATCAAATTATGAACTGTATTTTTCGAATTGCTAAACCTGAAGACGCACCTCAAATTCAAAGACTGTATACTGAGCTTGTACAGGATCCAAATATCAAAGTAAGTCCGGATGCCATTTGTGTCATTGCAAATGATCAATTTAGTATTCTAGTAGTTGGAGAAAAGTCTGGAGTTCTTGTTAGCACTGCATTTATGACAATATGTAGGGATGTCATGTATGGAGATCAACCATTTGCTGTGATTGAAAATATAGTAGTTTCTCAATCAGAACGTAACAGCGGCATTGGTTCGCAACTTATGGACTGGTTAAAATTAAAAGCTAAAAGTGAGCGCTGTACGAAAATAATGCTTCTAAGTAGCTCGAAGCGAACTAACGCTCATCGTTTTTTCGAAAGGTGCGGCTATTCTGGCGACGTTAAACATGGTTTCGTAAATTATATAAATCGATAGGTTAAGTGAATGTCTATTCCAAAATATTCAAAACTTGAAAATGAGCGACGGTGGCTAATGCCGTCGTCCTTTTCCAGATCACTACAGCAGATGCCTTATAAGAAAATTGACGATCTCTATTTAAGTTGTGGCCGCCTTAGGCTGAGAGCGATAGCGGATTCGCTTACTGGTGATCTTCAATTTAAACTTTGCAAGAAATATGGATTAATATCTGAAATGGCAGAACCAATCGTGAATATCTATCTGACTGCAGAAGAGTATGCAGCATTTTTAACGTTGGCCGGCCATAAGTTAACAAAGAATCGCTATAAAAAAGAAATCAATGGATACGAATACACATTTGATGTTTACGCGGGAGAACTTTCCGGTCTTGTCATATGTGAGGTTGAAGCCGATTCAGAAGTTTCGTTAAAAAAAATCCCGGACCCCGAAGTGGCGGTAATAGATGTTACTGGCAACCCCGAGTATAGCGGCGCCCATTTTTGCCAATTAACCAAAGACGATGTCAATAAGCTTGTAAATATGTGAATTAAGCCACTTCATTTTGTATATAACTTACTCCTGTCTACATTGATCAACCCCAAAGCTTTGTATTTTTTAAGTTTTTTAATGTTCACTTTTGGCACCACTTAATGCGAATAAGGCAGTGCAATTGAATAAAAACATTCCAATTTGATTTGATGAGTGACCTTTTTGCCTATCGTTGATAAAAGTAAGTCATGTCATTTTCAGAAAATAATAAAGTTAAAATTGGAATTAGCGCATGCCTGTTAGGGACAAAATGTAATTTCAATGGATCAGATCTTCTAAGTCCATTTCTTAAAGATTTAGAAGCTCAAAATCTAATTAATTTTATATCCTTCTGCCCTGAAGATTCCGTATTTCAAACCCCGCGACCTAATTTAAGAATAGTTGATGGCGACGGCTTTGATGTTCTTGATAGAAGAGCTTCAGTAATCAATGAACTTGGTCAAAATGTAACGTTGAAACAAATTGAAGGTAGCACGCAATTTTTAAATTTTTTAAAAAAAGAAAATGTTAGTCACGCAATTCTTATGGATGGCAGCCCCTCCTGTGGGTCTAATGTATTACTTAAAGAAGAGAATTGGCCAAGAGGTGGATTTAAAAGAGGGACTGGAGTTGCCACCGCTCTCTTAAGAAGAAATGGTATTGTCGTACTAAGTAGTTTCGATGAACGTTCAATAAGTTATTTTTTTAAATCTATAAATAATAATTTAAAATTCAAAGCAGATTTAAAAGATCTTAAGGATATACCTAAATTTAAAGTGCTGTTTGAGGGGTCATAAAGGACACCATAAATGGGTCTACTTAAGAAAATTCCCGCACGAATCTGAAATTGTAACTTAAGCTTGGCGATTCAGAGCAATTAAGGGAGAAAAAAAATGAAAAGTAAATTGCAGTTTGAT
>JAYVAZ010000605.1:0-3327 GCA_043750675.1 Pseudobdellovibrionaceae bacterium
TTTCCAGTGGCAGCACAGGCAAACCTAAAGGAATTATTTTAACTCATAAAATGATGTGTTCAGAAGTTGAAAAATTTTTCTTAGAAAAAGAAAAAAATCGTGATCCCCATTATCTTTTTATGTATACCGAACCTTGTAAAGTTTTGTTTAATACCCCGTTGGGTCATGTAGCCGGAACTATGGCATTGACGACCAACTTGGCATCTGGGAACACTTACATCCTACAAGATGTTTTCGACGTGGCCGAGATGTTTAAGTTAATTGAAAGACATTCTGTCGAGGCCTATTTTTTTGGTCCGCCGACAGTTTACGTGGCCTTTGCTGCGTTCCCGGACATTGAAAAATATAATCTATCTTCGATGCGATATTGGTCTACCGGTGGTGCGCCAATAAGCTACGACAAGATCCAGCAACTGCAAAAGCGATTACCTGGAATGTTTGCCTACGTATATGGTTTGACCGAGTCATCGGGCATATCTTGCATCACTAATTTTGACAATCACTATGTTATGGATTCAGTTGGTAAAGCGTTTCCGGGTTTAGAGTTTGCCATTTACTCTTTAGAAGGAGTTAAACTTCCCGCTGGAGAAATGGGTGAAGTATGTATCCGGGGAAACACCATTTCGCCAGGATATTTAAATTTAGAAGAAGAAACAAAAAAAACTTTCAAAGACGGGTGGCTATTTACTGGTGACTTAGGAAAGTTAGATCAGCAAGGGAACCTATTTTTGAATGGCCGGGCAAAACATCTTATTCGCCAAGCGGGCGTCAATGTATTTCCACGAACGATCGAATTGGTAATTGAAAAGATAGCAGAAGTAAAAGAGTGTGCTGTTGTTGGAATGGAAGATGAGGTCCTTGGCGAAAGAGTTGTCGCCTACGTTATCGCGAATGAAGGTTCCAACTTAAACGCAGAAAACGTAAGGGACATCTGTAGTAAAAATTTAGCTCGGTTTGAAGTTCCGCGACAGATTATATTTATTGATAAAATGCCTAGAACAAATTCAAATAAAATTGACCTACCCCTATTAAAAAAGGGTTACCGTACTACTCCGGTAATGCCTAAAAACAGTTTTGCTGTTAAGAATGAAAGACGAAATCATTTACTAAGTAGTTTAAAAGAAATTGCGGCGAAGATGAATCTAATTCTAACGGATGAAGAAGCTCCCTTAATGAAGTCAGGGTTCGACTCTTTGGCGGCGGTCGAATTTTCCCTAAATATTTCTGAGTTTATTGGTGAAAAAGTTCCGGAAACTCTTATTTTCAACTATCCAAACTTAAATAGTATTGTCGATTATCTAATGAATTCGCAAAATAAAGATGTCCGGGCAGAAGAACATAATCTTGCTGAGGATGAAGGTGACGATGAAGATGCCGTTGCAATCATTGGGGTTTCTTGCCGCCTACCTGGCGATATTGAGTCGCTGGATGATATGTGGGAAAGGCTAAAACATCACAAAAATTGCTTAGTTGATATCCCTAAAGAACGTTGGGACTGTGATGACTTGTTGGCAGAGTCACCGACGCCGGAAGGCAAAGTGGCGCAGGCTAAGGGCGGATTTTTGAAAAACGTTGGTCATCATGACCCTCAGTTCTTTGATTTATCTCCACGCGAAGCCAAAGCAATGGACCCGCAGCAGCGTATCGTTCAGTTAATGGCGTGGGAGGCGGTGGAAAATTCACTAATTCGTCCCAAAGAACTGAGCCAACAAACCACGGGTGTCTATTTAGGAATTTCTTCTTATGATTTTTGCCATCTTGGATTTGGGTCGGGCCGCTCAAGACCTGATTATTCAGTTGGCTTTTTGCCGCCGTTTATTTCAGGAAGACTTTCACATATTTTGAATTTAAATGGACCAAGTATGGTTTTGGATACGGCTTGCTCATCCAGTCTGGTCGCGCTTCACCTGGCTGCCCAGGCGATTAGAACCGGCGACTGTGATATGGCTTTGGCCGGCGGTATTAGCGTAATGACGGTTCCGGTTTATTCGCAAATTATGTCGATGATGGGCGTTCTTGCGCCTGATGGTGCTTGCAAAACCTTCGACTCTTCCGCAAATGGGACGGTACGTTCAGAAGGCGGCGGAATTTTATTACTAAAGAAACTTTCAGTGGCAAAAAAAGATGGCAATAATATCTTAGGAATTATTAGAGGTTCATCCGTTTCTCACGATGCAAAAAGCACAGGAGTTGCGGCACCGAACGGCGCCTCCCAAATTAAAGTGATCAAGTCGGCATTAAAAAATGCAAAATTAAAACCAAATGAAATAACTTATATCGAAGCACATGGCACAGGAACGGTGTTGGGTGATGCCATTGAATTAAATTCCATAAATGAGGCTTATCAGGCCTCAAAAAATCGAGTGGATCCAATTTATGTTGGTTCAATTAAAACTAATATTGGTCATACCGAAGCCGCAGCTGGTGCTGCTGGTGTTATAAAAGTCCTTTCTAGTTTAAAAAACAGCAAAATACCGGCACATCTCCATTATAAAAATCCCAACACGAATTTTGACTGGAAGGGAAGTAAAGTACAGGTTCCCGAGTTTCCGGTAAACTGGAGTGGTAAAAAAATTGCTGGAATTAATTCATTTGGAGTATCCGGTACAAATGCACATATGATCATTGAAGAACCTCCTGTTTTGAATCGCAGAAGTTCACCCGCGACCAGTTCGCAAGCTCTAGAGCGAACTCACCACATTCTTTGTTTGTCGGCCAAATCAGAATACTCTTTGGCTAAAATCGCTGAAAAATATATGGGCCTGTTGGATAATAATCCCGAAGTGGATTTGGCCGGACTTTGTTTTACAGCTAACACTCGGCGAACGCATTTTAGTATGAGAAAATCGATTGTCTTTAGTAAAGCGGCTGAATTACGACGTAAACTGCAAGAAATTGCCACCGGCAAAGACAAAGCCGAATTTAGAAAAAAACCTCAGAAGCTGGCATTCCTTTTTACTGGACAAGGTGCAATCGCACCGAAAATGGGTCAAGAATTGATCAATTCGAATTTGGTTTTCAAAACCAGTATTGATAACTCGGACCAGCTCCTAAAGGATCTTGGCGCAACAAATTACGCCGGTATGGTTTTTAGTACCGACTCGGGAACGAAGTTACTAGATGTTAATTACAGTCAAACGGCGGTAACGGAACTCCAGATAGCCTTAACGGAAATGTTGGTTAGTTGGGGAGTCAATCCTACGCATGTTTTGGGACATAGTGGGGGCGAGTTCGCGGCGGCTTATGCTGCCGGTATTTATTCGGCGAAAGACACCTTTGAATTAGCTAGCTATCGGTCTAAACTGATGTCTGATTTACCAAAATCGC
>JAYVAZ010000606.1:0-2248 GCA_043750675.1 Pseudobdellovibrionaceae bacterium
GAGCCTATAGATTTTTCTTCTTGAGACTTACCCTGAAGTTTTTCAACTTCATTTTCTAAAAAACCTTCAATACTTATATCAAGACCAGACAATATTCAACTTGTCAGCTAATTATGAACTTTGGTATTGGTACACAATTTCCCGGCCGGTCAGTTGGGTAAAACGCGCTTTCAGCTTTATTTAAAAAACCTAACGTAGCTAAACCATCCAAAGCTTCAACAACCTCAGTTATTTCAAGACCAGTTCTCTGGGCAATCCACAATGGAGAAGCCGTAAAATCAGGTAGATCGAAGGAAGCATATACAACCCACCAATTTGAATTGGTTTTGTATTGCTCCATAGCTTCACCTATTTGTGCTGAGTAACTTTGCCCAGCTTGTAGGTTAGACTCGAGTTGAGTTTCTAAACTCATTTATTACCTCTTTTATTTTTCAATTTAGCTTTGTAGTTATTAACAACATCTAAAGCTGAATTAATATTTCTATTGTCTTTTCTATTAACACGAGAAGAAAGTGAATCGATAAACGTTTTAGCTACAATTGGATCTGCTTCGTTTAGTAACAATTCTATTGCAGAGCCTATAGATTTTTCTTCTTGAGACTTACCCTGAAGTTTTTCAACTTCATTTTCTAAAAAACCTTCAATACTTATATCAAGACCAGACAATATTCTTTCAAGATTTGAAATTCGAATATCTGTTTCGCCATTAAGAAATTTACTTAGGTTAGATGAATTAATTCCAGACTTTTCAGCTAATTCATGCTGACTAGTCTTCTTGTAATGAACAATGGAATCTACTAATTCATGGATTTTTGGCAACTTAACCTCTTATAAGTGGTATTTAAAAACCAATAAATTGGTCTATTCAATAAAAAATTGGCTTATTGACCAATTAATTGGCGAATTAACTTCGCGCATAATTTTTTAATTGTTTAAAAGTGATCTATTCGATTACAAGCTTATTAATTATTCAATGAGTTAGTTTTTTTAACTTCTAGAAATTAGCCTAAAGGCGTTTAGAAGGAAAAATTAACTAATTAATTATTAAAAAATAGTGAGGTTCATATGAAAAGTCTAATATTTAGGCTAATAGCATTGCTTTGCCTAAATTCAATTTTAGGATGCAATTCCGAATTCAAAAACACAGAAGACCGTTCTCATTCAGAATTGAAAGTTGATACCGAGGCAAAATCATTCGATGTATTTATCGAAGCCAGAATCGTACCTTCAACTGCTCCTGAAAAATATGTCGTATACTTCTCTTGGCCAAAAATCGACTCCTCCCGATTTATTCGAATAAAGCAAAAACAAACTCTTACTACCGTCCATGGTAACCAAACCGATTTTAATCACGAAGTTTCGCACGATCAAAACTTAATCTACTCCTTTGAAATTTTAGATCCAAATTACAAATTAGAAAAAATATTTTCCAAAAGGGTTTCAATTCC
Source organism: Pseudobdellovibrionaceae bacterium (assembly GCA_043750675.1). Classification (GTDB taxonomy): domain Bacteria; phylum Bdellovibrionota; class Bdellovibrionia; order Bdellovibrionales; family Bdellovibrionaceae; genus JAYSSX01. The sequence continues at coordinate 1,449 of JAYVAZ010000606.1, forward strand.
AAAAGACATAGTTATCCGCGAGCATGCAAATAACATTATAGAAAATTCAAAGCTCATTGCCAATCGACTCTTTCTAACTGGGGACTCAAAACTTATCACCAACGGCTATAATACCGAAATCGAAGTTAACGAAATCTATTCCGATAGCGGAGTCATCGAGTCGTTCCCGCTTAGCGCAAAAGCGAAGCTAGATGTACCGGGGAAAAGCGCAGGTCTACTTACCATAAAAGCTAAAGCTGCATTTGGTGATCTAAAAATCTATATGCGCGGCGAAGATGGTGGGGATGGAAGTGCCGGTGAAAGCTATACTTCGCCCGCACCCAGTGGAAAGGACGCGGGCCTTGGTGTTGCTGAGTGTGATACCACAGGGAAAGATCGAAATCTTACCTGCTTTTGCACTGAATATGGCGCGAATGCAGAAAACGGCAAGCAAGGATCATTCGGCAAAAACGGAAAGCCTGCTCAAAACGGTGGGGATTCCGGCACATTAAAAGTGTTTATAAATGATGGAAAGGATTTTCAACTAGAAGCATTTCACGAAATCGGAATTGCTGGCCTTCCTGGAGCCGGCGGCGATGGTCAATTGGGCGGCGCTGGCGGAAAACTATCAAACAGCAAGTGTTCAGGCAGCTCCGGGAAAAACGGATCACAGGGACCAAAAGGTATCTCCGGTGCATCAGCCGAAGATGGAAAAGTTGGAAGCATCTGTATCTACATAGCAAGCGAGGGTAAAAATGATTGCTACTAGCAAAAAGTGCAGCATGGCACATGCGGAACTAGATTATAACCTGCGGGAAAAA
>JAYVAZ010000607.1:0-2887 GCA_043750675.1 Pseudobdellovibrionaceae bacterium
TTGACGTCCATCATGTCGAAAGCTTCAGTCATCCTGACTATAAAGAAGAAACATGGCATAGTCATGATATAGGAATTATAAAAACAACACAGAATAAAAAATTTAAAGGTGAATTTAAAATTGAATTAAAATCGATGAAGTTTTTGGGACGAGCAATTCTTTTTGGCTGTGGAAAATCAGATTTAGTCAACAATAGTCGTTTACGGTTATTTGGTGAGAATTACTATTTTCGAGTGGGTTCAATTTTGTTTTTTATCGGTAAATCTAAAATAGATAATTCAAATTTGGGCGAGTTTGTTAGCATCGCACCGAATGATTCAGGTGGACCGATTATAGATAAAAATACTGGAACTATTATTGGTATTTCAGTAACAACAACATTAAAGGATTCATTATCGTATGGATTGCCAACTTTAAGCACGGCAACCTCCACTGTCGAATCGTCAAATTTAAATTTTATCTTAAGTCATTTGGATAAAACGATTAATGGTAATTAGAAGACACTTGAAGAGATAAAAATTTAGACGCGGTCAATCACCGAAACGACACCTAGATCAGATCTTATAAACTGAATAAATGGCCAATACTTGTAACAGACTCGCCTGGCGATTTCTGATGGTTATTTGAATGAAAATCTAGTTTTGAAAGATTCAGCGTGCTTGCGCGATCTCAAGCCCAAAATGCACTAGTTTAATCGCATTGGAATTTTAGCTTTTTAATACAAGCGTATTTAGAACAAGTCATTCGATTATTGATGTATGACTTGTTTGCATAGTGGCAAGGATCAGTTTTAGTGCAGGCTAACAGAAATTTAATAAACTACTGAACTGCCTTGTGCTGCGGTTTAGCTGCGTCTACTTTTACTTCGATCTTTGAATTGCAAAAATCTTCTAGATGAATGTTGTTATTCAAGCGAGCAAGTTTTTGACATGAAGCCGCATCCATTCGTGAGCCAACAACTTCGGACATTTCTGAATCAATAGGGAAATTGCATTGTTTGGACCAAAGTGAACCAATCGCTTTAGCATTTGCTGCCTTAGATTCATTATTTTCGAAAATATTTTGATCAAGAAGAACTAGTTCGTAATCGTATGAGTTATTGGACTTCTTTATACGGCGTCCATATAAAATGGCTCCATCCTTCTCGCGAGTCGTCATGTACGTAACATCTTCACCGGGCAAACTCATCGAGGAGATCTTACCAGTTTTGAGATTCATTCGCATAAGTCGACTAGATTTCGTTTTAGCGTCAAAAACTAAAAAATCAACATCTGAGCTCCCGAACGCAAAAGCGACTTTGTTGGATGCGAATGGAATTTCTGCAGGAAGCTTATTGCAATTTCCATCTGACTCTATTTCAAAGAATACTGTATTTCTTGTCTGTCGATCTCGATGAGAAATTATCGAACCGCTTCTATTTATTATTGGCAATTCAGGTTCAAATATCTGACTGTCTATGTTTTGACAAAATCGCTGGATAGGGCCCAACTGTTTGACCTGATAATTTTTATCTGTCTTAGAAACTTGATAATCTCTGTAGCGTCGAAGCGAACCCATAAATATTCGAATTTTTTTTATTCCGGTTTCTTTATCTTCACTTAAAAGACCCGCTGATTGGTAATAACCTTTAAATTCAGGATCTTTATGAGCATACTTAACGATCCCACCAAAAGTGGATCTTCCAACAGACTTGGCTTCATAAAATTCCAATTTGTTTTCTACAACGTCAGGCTGAACATAAAGCTCACCATTGGTTCCTGGTATAGGGAATGCATCAAGTCCGCGACTGATCGGTTCGCTTTTCTTAGTGCAATAATTAAACAAGAACGATAAGCCCATGCCTGTGTAGCCGACCCGGCAGTCACCAAAAGCCTGCATCCAATCCATTTCATCTGGTACTTTGACAACTTGTTGACCTCTATTGAGTGTAATACCTGAACAATTAACTGCTGGAGACTGCTCTGAATGAGCAAGAAAAGACAAAATTAAAAATAAAAAATTAATCAAAATATACCTTTTTCGATTTGGTGAAGCTCTTCATCAATAAACATCTTGTACATAGTTTGCTTTTTGTACCCAAGATACGACCTGTTACTAATTTTTTTGTCTTTAAAAACCAAAATTCCTGGATAATGCAAATTAATATCTAGGTTGTTTAGTTGATCCGATGTAGCCCTAACTATATCGGTGCTAAGCACTCGCTTTTGCAAAACTAGATTTTGGATTTCTATTTCACTTGCTTTTGGATCAACCAAAACTGTTAATTTTCCTCCTTTTGCCTTTACTGCGGCTCTAATTTCAGTAATTCCTAAAATTGATAAAGGCATGGATGGCGTCCAAAAGTAAAACACACCCCATTTGTTTTTAATAATAATCTTATGAAGTTCACTATCGGTAAATCCGCCTAAACCAGAGTCTCCTACTTGAGAAAGCTTGGATCTTTTCGAATGTGTTTTACAGGCGTCCTTCTTATTAAAACTCTTGGAAATCAAAACCTTTTCGACAAAGTTTTCTTTGGTAAATGTCGTTTCCTCTTCCACTGAAAAAATCTTATAAAGCACTTGAGACCGACTGTCGAAGAATTGAATTCCTTTGGCCAATGGCTTATCCGGAATTGAAACAGCAATAGGAGTCCAAACTTTTGAAACAAGACTTCTATCGATTTCGCGAAACAATTGATCTTTACAGATAAGATTTCGAGAAAATTTCTGCAAGCCCACTGAATGATGAACTTCGCCATTTACATTAAAAAATACTAAATAGAAACTTAAAACTTTGAACAAAAACGACATCGAGTAAACCTACTCCATCTTTCTGGATGGAGCAAGCTCCTCACAGAACCCGCCGTGCCCTATTAAGGCAACGGGCTCTTCAAAGCGTTGATTCA
>JAYVAZ010000608.1:0-3825 GCA_043750675.1 Pseudobdellovibrionaceae bacterium
TCTGAAGCAAACTTAGGCTAGAAATTTTAATGGTATCTGCATATTCCTTTTGAGTCGGATCTAAATGTCCATCTAACATTAAATCAGTCATTCCGATTATTCCATTTAGCGGAGTGCGAACTTCATGGCTCATATTTGCAAGGAATCTAGATTTTGCTTCAGTTGCCGCTTGCGCTTGATCTCGCGAGGCAATCATTTCAATTTTGGCCGTTTCCAAAGCCCGAATGACTGAAGTCTTTTCTTCGAATTCATGCGCCTGACCTAATGCCGATGATAAAATCCCAGTTAAGAATTCTAATGTTGTCTGTGATTGCTGATCAAAATGATCGGGATTTGCCGAATAGTTTTTAAGGACCCCAATTGTCTTTCCGCCATGGACTAAAGGAATAACGATCATAGATCGCAAATTCACTTTACGGCAGGCCTCACGGTCAACGCGTTCGTCGGTTTCAGAGTCATTGCAAATTAATACTTTGCCTTCTTTTAGGCAAAGTCCTGAAAAACTGCCTTCGGCCTTGATTTTCATCCCTAGAAAATTTTTTGCGGCGCCAGCTGCGAAATGATAAATCAGCTCGTTGCCTTCGGGAACTTCGATAATTGAACCTTGCGCGTCTGTTAGACCCATAGACAAGTTTACGACCTTATCCATTATCAATCGGTAATCAAGTGCAGAAGTGGCAATGTCATTTTGCGCCTGGATTATTTTAGAAAGTAAGGTTTTTTGTTTTTCTAAATCAACATTGCTTTTTCGCCAAGAACTTTCGATAGCTCTTTTGACTTCGCGATTTCGATCTAACATAAACAGCAGCGAACTGACCAATATAATTGCCAGGAAGCTACCGCCGAAAACGACCTTTTCACTTCTACCAATGATTTCTTCCATGTTTTGATTGTGGAAAGACACCTTACTTTGTTGAGTTTCGTTCATGATTTTAAAAAGATCGCGTAGTTCGATCATGTATGCGTGGCCGCTGCCTGCATTTATTTCTTTAAGAACTTGCGCTTCTTGGCCTGCCCGTTTGTATTCAATTGTTTGACTCAATTCAGTCAGTTTTTTTGTCGCAATTTCTTTTACTAGTTGAAGTCGATTATACTGTTCTGAATCGTTAGTAAAGGTCGTATCAAGCTCGCTGAGGGCCAAAGGGATGGCCTCCAAGGCATCTGTGTAAGGCTTCAGATACTTTTCCTGGCCGGTAATCAAATATCCACGTTGGCCGGTTTCAGCGTCAACAAAAAGCGCATTCAAAGTTTTTAATTTAAAAGCAACTACCCGCGAAGCAGCTCGCAAGTTGCTGGCATCGTGAACATCTTGAATACTTTTTAGTAAAAAAAATCCAATAGCAATAAGGCCGAAAATAGCCATTACGAAACCGGCGATAAGACGACGGTCTGATTTTGCTTTAATGATAGGTTTAGGTTGCATTAAGAATCCTGTTTTAAAATGAGACAACACATGTAATTCTATCTTTTTTTCGGAGAATAAATTGAATAACTAAAGATATATTCCCTTTATCCCGAAAATATTTTGTATGGGAAAAAGCCTTTTAATACCAAAGAAAAAAATAGAATATTTGAGTGTGTTAGTCGTTGATGACTCACAGTTTGATCGCGACTTGTTAATCGCTATTTTACGTAAAGTGGGTATCCAGGGAATTCAAGTGGCTGAAAACGGTAGTATCGCCAGCAACAAGATTGAAAATGCCATCGCCATTCGAAAGCGGTTCGATATTATTTTTCTTGATTCCAAAATGCCTTCGCAAGATGGGCCCTCGCTACTAAGAAGGATTCGTGCTGATCAAAAATTGAACGGACAGATTGTTATAATTACGACCGGGTCTTCGAATAAAAAGGAGGTTAAAGAGTATTTGGATATTGGAATTCAAGACTTTATTATTAAACCCGTAAGCCTAGAAGTATTGAAAGATAAAATTTCCGCCATTGCGAATTCGGTACAAAAAAATGCCAGCTAAACTAAGATTAAACCCAGCTGCTAAATTGACTCTATCTGAACTTCAAGAACCTGGACAACCGGACCTATTCAAACACTTGGCTGAAGTTTTCGTGGCAACGTCTGACGATTATATTAAATCGCTTTTAAATTTCGCTAAAAACAGACAAATATTAGCAATGAAAGACGTTGCTCATTCGTGGAAGTCTAGTTCGGCCGCTATCGGAGCCGAAATTTTAACTGATTTATGTTTGCAAATAGAAGGATTGGGCTTTCCTTTTAATGAACAAGATTTTGGTGTGTTAATGGGTAAAATTGAAAACGAATACAGAACCGTTCGTGACGACCTATTGAAATCTGTAGGTGTCGAAGTAAAAAAAGATGGTGCCCCGTAATCATAGAACAAATTTAGAGGCGCCCGGAAATGTCGTGCTGGTGCGGTTTCTGCCAGTTAGCAAATTTTTTCTCCAGAAAACTTGATAAAAAACAACCTCATTTTACGGAGTCCAAAACCGATACGAAGCGCACATTGTTTGAGTTCAACGGTTTCTACAATCGATCTCTCTAAAAAAAGTCCTTTGGATGATAGTGAAGTAGTTCTTACTGATAAAATCACTCATTGTCTGAATAAAGATATTCGTAAGTAATATCTTCCTCCGGAATAGCTCAAAGAAATTTGGGCTATTGTTCTTTTAAAAGCTATTTTATCAAAGTGCCGATCACGGCAGTCCAAAATCGGCTGCCACTATACAAGTATTCAAAATTAATCGTCTCATAAGTATCGCAGCTCTGGTGATAACAAGAAGTAGTGTCACCATGATAATACTCTTCAGTTAATCCAATAGAGGCAATTCCTAATTTTCGGAATGAATTGTGATCGGTTGAAGTGACTGGCGAAGTCTCCAATATTAAATTGAATTTCTGATCAAAATTAATAGCCCGGTAAAAATTCAAAAGTTCTGGCGTTGCGGCTTCCAATTCGATGGCAAAATCACCATCGGCATCGTAGGCCAGCTGATCCACTGTATGAGCCGAATGAATATTTAATTTTTCAGCGACCAGTTTTTTAGCAAAAGCCGTACTTCCCAAAAGTCCCGCTTCCTCTTCGTCAAAAAAACAAAAAAGAATATTTTTACTGCGGTCATTTTGTTTAATCAGTTGTTCAGCCATCGCCATAACAATGGCTACTCCAGATGCATTATCATTGGCTCCCGCATTTCCGACACTATCGAAATGAGCGCCGACGACTACAAATTGTTTTGAACTTGTTGTGGCAGGCAAAAGACTAAATACATTGGTTCCGGTCTGGCTGTAAGTTTGTAATTCGGCGGTATAGCCGTAGGACTGCAATTTTTCGGTTAAGTATTCGCGAACGAGTTGTTTAGATTTTTGCGACTTTCTTTCTAAAATTTTTATTCCCTTGAATTCAGTTTTTCCTGTTAAGACTTGAAGGACTTGTTCTTCAGTCGGCAATGCACGCGGGGGCCCCCATTGACTGGCGGCTGCCTGCGCTGAAAATAAAAGGAACAATATAAATTTCATCATATTCAATTAAAAATTATTTAACTAATTTAATATTTTCACATTTAAGATGAGTTTTAGTTCCGGCTTTCCATTGATTTTCGATCACTTCAAAAGAAGTCGGGCCTTCGAAAGCAGCCGAGTGAACCATATTAATAATATAAGCTTTGGCTCCGGTTGATGTGGGTACTATACCTTGGAACATATCGTGATTGAAATAGGCTAAACTATCTGCGCTGCTAACAACGGGAGGGTGACCAACTACAAAAGCATCGGCACCAACGGTGATACGAATTCTTTCGTTTAGTGGATGTCCCATGTTGTTTTCAAAAAAGGCATCGCCAACTAACATCGAG
>JAYVAZ010000609.1:0-4311 GCA_043750675.1 Pseudobdellovibrionaceae bacterium
GATTATCAAAAACCCATCGGTTTTGGAGTTTTGACTACTGAAAATGACGAACAATCGAACTTCAAACCAAGTTAGCAGCAAAATAATCAGAGCCAGGAAAAAAATAGTGACGATTTCGCGTTTACGCTTTTTACCCTCTAAGAACTGAAGTAATTTAAAACCATCTTGGTCATTGTTATTTTTAGGGTCGCGTATAGTCATCAGAGCGTGTCCTCAATTGTCTAAACTACTACTAAACCCAACTGTATTCGATTTCTGCGTTATTCGTCATCAAAATAGAACTACTATTTTTCTTCCTCTCGCCTTGAAATCAAATGCATTTGTATTTATCGCTACGTTTAGATAATTGAGGATACGCTCTCTTCTATTTTTGCTTTTTTACGCCGGAAATCAAGCCAATCATTTCGCAAACGACTTCTGCCGCTTCGTATCCTTTATTTCCATGCTTACCGCCCGCCCTGTCCAATGCCTGTTCGTCATTTTCGGTAGTCAAAACCCCAAAACCGATGGGTTTTTGATAATCCAACATCAAACGAGTCACTCCGTCCGTAACACTTTGGCAGACATAATCATAATGGGAGGTATCGCCTCTAATCACAGCACCCAAAGCAACCACACCATCGCATTTCTGATTTTCCAATAATAATTGGCAGGCCAAGGGAATTTCAACAGCACCGGGGACCTTAAGATTGAACACTTTTAGTTCATAACCTTCCAGGGTCTCCAGAAACTGCATGGCTCCGGCTTCCAATTTGTCGGTGATTTCACTGTTAAAACGAGCCGTCACAATTCCGATTCTTAATTTGATTGGTTTACCGGATTTACCGGTCTTAATTGAGGGCTTCTTGTTGTCGGTCTTCAGATCTGTTTTGGCTTTTTTCATTTTTAATTCCATCATTTTGAGAGAGATTGAGTTTGTATTGAACTAATTCTTTGATTGTTCCCATTTTCAATCCATGCTTAAAAGCAAATTTAAGTAAATCGGGAACACGTGCCATCGTCCCATCGTCATTGATCACTTCACAAATGACCGCGGCACCGGGCAGTCCCGCTAATTTTACTAAATCTATGCTACCTTCCGTATGTCCTTGGCGCTCGAGAACTCCACCCGGTTTTGCACGTAACGGAAACACGTGACCAGGCATAATAATATCGCTGGGTTTTGCCTGCGGATTTGATGCAACCATTATTGTTTGGGCACGATCTTTTGCCGAAATGCCAGTTGAAATCCCAACCGCCGCTTCAATACTTACTGTGAATGCCGTTTTGTGGGGCGTCTGATTATTAATTTCTGAAATCATCATTGGTAAATGCAGCTGATCACACTGTTCTGGTGTCAAAGAAAGACAAATCAAACCCCGAGCCTCTTTGGCCATGAAATTAATTTTTTCGGCCGATACTAAAGACGCAGCCAAAATAAGGTCACCTTCGTTTTCGCGATCTTCATCATCAACTAAGATAACTATTTTTCCCTGAGAAATGTCCTCGATTAATTCTGGAATGGTGCTGAACTTGCTTGGCTCCAGTAACTGCGCCAAACTGGTTGGCCCGACAGCCAACATCGGTTCGAAATCAACTGCCTTTGTTTGTGGATTCTGATTTAAAAATATTTTGGAAAAATAATCGGATTCAATATTTACCGAATGACCTGCTACCAATTGCGCCAGGTTTGTTCTTAATAGAGTTTCCGGAATGATACAAACCGAAACCGCAAAGTATTCGGGAATTGAAGCCGCAAATAATTTATTTACGGTTAACGAGACTCCGTTAATGGTGATCCCGCCTTTTTCCCAAACATATTTCTGCAAATGGTTTGGAATCGCTACGTCCAAGATCAAAGAATTTCCATCCTGAAGATGTGCCAGTATTATCCCTAGGGATTCGACGTGGCCACTGACTAAATGTCCGTGAATAGGAGAGTTCAACGATAAAGAACCTTCCAAATTAACGGTTTTTCCTAACATAGTTTCTGGTTCGAGTTTTAATAATCGGATAGATTCTGCAGCATAAGCAAATTGAATTTCATTTTCATTGAAAGCCTCAACAGTCAGGCAAACTCCGTCGACCGCAATGCTGTCGCCGTTTTGTATCGCAGTAAAATCGAGTGGCCTTTGGACCTTGATACGAATGATGCCTTGGTCAGATTTTACGTCGGTAATTAATTGTTTGTTTTGAACGATTCCAGAAAACACAAAAACCCCGGTTTTGGCAGTAGGACAGGCTTAAAAACTCAGCCGAAATTTAGCTGTACTTGTATATATTTGCAACCAGACATTAAAAAAAATGCTTTCGGACCATCAAAAAGGTTCAAAAAGCAAAAAAGCCGCTCCTTCAGAAGGTGGCGGCTTGTATTTAAAAGGAGCTGGTTCTCGAAGGAGGCACCGCTGGTGCGGTCCCGCCAAGGCGGTCCCACTTACTGTTGGGCATTCGCATCGTACAATTTTTCAATGTATACACGGGCTCCTGGATAGATTTTCGCATCTTTTCTGGGAAAATTAGGATCATCTTTAATGATTTCCAATTTAGAAATCGTGTCACCAACACGAACTACTCGGGCATAAGCAATGGGTTTAGCATCGCCGGCAACTATTGTCGAACGTAACTGTGAATCACACGCTTGGCCAACCCAATCGTATTCCACATTATAAATTTTCATAATATCGTTTTCCATTAACCCAGAGTCCGAAAGATCACCGGCATTAATATAAACATGTGAATCGCAATTCTTTAAAACCATTCCATACCAAGGATGAACCTTATCCCAATCTTGCTTCAATTGAGTGATTCCTTCTTCTAAGCCCTTTTGTACCACTTTCGATAATGGCGATCGGAAATAAAAACTAGGTCCTAGTTCTAACGAATCAACAAAGAAACTGGCACCAACGTTGATTTCAGTTTGCTTGGAAATTTTAGAAGAGGTAGCGATCGCTCTTTTGCGAATTAATGGATCCATCGCGATAAAATTCATAGAAAGTTCAGAACTAGCAAACTGGAAGTTAGCACTCAGGCCACCCATTTTTGCCAAACCAACTTTAATACCAAATTTATCAGTTAAAGAAAAATCTAGAATATTTACATTTATGCGAGCTAGCGGCATATGAATCATACACGGAGATTCTTGCGTCCAAACTTTCGTGCTCATCTTTCCATTTAACTGCGCATCGGGTTCACTGACACACTGATAAAAATCAGCTTTATCTTCATCACTCATTTGATCTAAATTGAAAACGGTTTCATCCGAAGTGGTTGCGGTAGAAAACGACTGAGTTTTTTTCAACACATCGTACATCTGCGCATTAGCAACAAATTTAAAATCGAATGAAGAAGCGTTTGGTAATGTGACTGCGGGAATTTTTGTTTCTACCGCTCCCATTTGAACTCGTCGTCTGAGGTCTCGACCTTGGGGTTGTTCCGGACATCCTTTGTTTCCCATCAATAGACCAGCTATCGATAGAACAATTACTGACTTCACTATTCTGCTAATTAGTTGGATTCGTATCATTGGTCCCCCTTGTGATGCCTGCTTTCGTCCAGCTAGGCTCGACTATTAGTCGGTGCAATCTAGAATTTAGTATAGTCCAGAAATTTTTAAGTGGGAAAAAAGGCCTAAGCCCTTAGTATTAATAAGGACTCTTCGTTACTGTTTCAAATTGGCGCAAGATAAGTGTTTGATATTCTTCAATCAAACACTTTTTTGTAATTTTTAATTTTTTTTATTCGAAAAAAATTTTTACTATAATCAGAAACTTCTATTTCGGCCGGTTAATAATTATACCCGAATCTGTTGCATCAATGACGAACTTGTCACCATTTTTGATTTCGCCGGCAATAATTTTCTTAGCCAGCGGATTGAGGACTTCGTTTTGTATCAAGCGTTTCAGCGGACGACCCCCATACAAGGGATCATAACCACGTTTAGCCAAATAACTAACCAGGTTGTCGGTAAACGTAGGTAAAATTTTTCTTTCAGCCATACGTTTAATAACAGCTTCCAGTTGGATTTTAACAATTCCGGAAAGTTGATCAGCTCCTAATGATTTAAAAATGATCGTTTCATCAATACGATTCAAAAATTCTGGCCGAAAATGGTTTTTCAATTGTTCCTGGATGATTTTTTGCTTTTCGGCATCTTTCATCCCTGGATCCAAAATGGCTTGTGACCCAATATTAGACGTCATTATAAATAGTGTGTTTTTAAAATCCACGGTTCGGCCTTGGCCGTCGGTCAAACGACCGTCATCCAAAACCTGCAATAAAACATTAAATACATCTGGGTGAGCTTTTTCGATTTCGTCTAACAAAACGACAGAA
>JAYVAZ010000610.1:0-1792 GCA_043750675.1 Pseudobdellovibrionaceae bacterium
CAAAGATCCTGAATAATTATGCCATTGCACTAACGGCAAACGGGAAAAACGAAAAAGCGAAGTCTATTTACGAGGAAGCTTTGGCTGTGCAATCAACAAATAAAGACTTAATGCTGAATTATGCGATTTTACTGGTAGACCAACTAGGCAAAAATCAAGAAGGTCTAGAAGTCATAAACAGACTAAAGTTTTTAGGACCTACACAAGAAGCTAGGAACCGAATTAATGTTTTGGAAAATAAAGCTAAAATGGGTGTAAAATAAACATGATGCCGAACCTCATTAACTATTTCTTAAAAGCCTTGTTACTATTTTCGTTTTTAGCTGTATTCCCATCGAATACGGAAGTGGCCTTTGCCCAAGATGAAAATTTAACTTCCCCTGGTCCGGCACAATCAAATGCAGGCGGAAAAAAAGGCGAAAAAAAGCAAAGCTTAAATTTTGAAGATGAATTAGTTGAAGGGGCGACTTCAAAGCCGGAATTATTTTATCTTTTTCAAAAGAAAAATTTTAACTACAAACGTTTGATTAAATTACGCGAAAATTTTCTCCCTGAAATGAAAAACACTTCTGAAGAAGTGCAAAGAGTTAGGAGCCAAAATTGAGAGCTCCGTTAATATTACGCATCTTTAAATCCGGCCAAATTCTGGAAGTGAAGCAGTTTGATGCTGACCAAATTATCATAGGTAATGAGGCAGACGTTCAGGTTAACTTGAAGGATCCATCGGTTTCCTCAATTCATTGTATGATCGAATTACGCGATTCCGGATATTATATTTGTGATTTAGGCTCTAAATCCGGAACTTTTAAAAATAACAACCAGATTTTGGATGAACCATTAAGTTCAGGTGACCAAGTAACCATAGGTGTTTTTACGGTTCATTTTTTTATTGGAGTTCCGAAACCAAAAGCACCGCCGGGTCAAAACCCGACAGCGCCAGATAAAGAAGTCTCTCAATCGGTGGTTCAGTCTACGGAAATCACGCAACCCAATATTAATAAGGAAGCGCCTTCCGAAGCGACAACAGCCCGAATTAATCCAGTAGGAATTCCGGCCAATGCTTTGAAGCCTGTTGAAAAAGTTTCGCTACCTAAAGCAGCACCGTCGCAAACCGCTGCGCCAGCAACAGCGGCACCGATCGCAGCGCCGGCCATGGGCGCAGCTTCAAATAATATGGCTTCGGTCGGCGCAGTAATGCCGCCAATACAAGGTGCCGTCGCAACGCCACCCAAACTTCCGGGAAGCAAAAAAATTCCGGGCGCGCCAGTAAGTTCCCGAAGCAAGAAAAATAGAAAAACTTTTGCTCCAGCCAGCGAGATCAGAAACTTAAAGGAATATATCAAACCAACAAAAGGTCCTGTGGTTGAAGTTATCGTGGCTTGGCAGGAACGGATTATTAGTTCTTATCATTTTTCGACTTCGGCAACGATCACAATGGGCAGCGATGAAAGTTCAGACATTAGTGTTCCTTCGCAATTCATCAAAGGTAAATTTTCATTTTTGGAACTTAAAGGTGGTTGCCGCGTTTTAACTGCGGGTGATATGCAGTTCGAAATGATTAATTCTTCGTCGCAGATTATTTTAGCTGATGAAGTAATCAAGTTAGGAAAAGCAACGAAGACAAATACCGGTTATGCTTTGCGCCTGGATCAAGGTGAAGTGATGTGTGTTTCTTTGGCTGGGGGATTGTTAGAAGTTTACATTCGTTTCATACCTGCAAGCCCAAGACCTTCTTTGATTTCGCCTTTGGATTTCTCGCAAAGTGAATTGACTGGAATTATTGCTTCTTTAG
>JAYVAZ010000611.1:0-2345 GCA_043750675.1 Pseudobdellovibrionaceae bacterium
GATTACTAGACCACAGGTAAATATCTGAATTGTTTATGAAATATAAGATGATTAGCCGCATTGACTGAAAACAACTCTTCGCAACGGCGGACATTTTAATGAAAAAAGGCCAGGGGTTCCCACAGGCCTTTTAAAGAAATTAATTTTAGATAGCGCCGTTCCGAATAGATAAATTAGTAGCCAGTCAATACATCCCAATAGATTTCATCGTCCATAATCCCGCCAACTGTAATCATACCAAAAGGTCCTATTTCAACCGTGATCTTTCTTTTCGTTTTTCCATCTGCAGAAACGTAGTCACCCTTCAATTTGGTAGCAGCAGAATAAGTCACAATGGTGAATTTCTTCCCGTTATAATATGGTTGAGGCCCATTTCCGGAACCAAATACTACTTGGTCCTCGGGAAAATACATACTGACTAGATCCCGAGTTTGGCTAGAAAACAAAGGCGCCACTACCGAACTCATGTCAATTTTTGCCGTTCCCAAAGTAATGGCAGCATTTGTTGATTGATAAACATACCCCAGTAAAGTGAATTGATAATCTTTCATTTGATAACCGTAGCAATAGTAGTTGTCATAACTAAAACCGAAAAACTTTTGCGTAACCTCTGTATAAGGAGGTGTTTCTCGCTTTACTTTGTTGCTTAAGGATTTTCGAACAGCGCCCCCGCAATTCATAATTGATGAAAAATACGTCGTGCCGGTAAATTTAAATAATTGAAACTCATGTAACATTTCTGAAGTAATCAAATGACTCCAACTATCTGCCGCTTCAAACGAATTTTGTTCCGACAGCAAGGTTTCAGGAAAATCTTCCTTCATTAAAAATATATCAGGATTGTGACTAATACCAAATACATGACCTAACTCATGAATTAATACTGGCACCAAAAGTGCTCCGTCTTTTTTGCTCCAAGGATTTGCCGTGACTTCTGTCGACTGAATTTTTAGCGGTCCCGAATCAGGTGATACGTAAACAAATCCCCTTCCCCGTAATTGCTTGGTGTCGTAATCAGTTCTCACTGCCGAAGCAACCATTTTAGTGGGATCTTTAAAGTAGGCAAACTGCGCTCCATCTAAAGTTCCGAACTGAAATTTGATGTCGGTAGCATCACTACAAGTGACTTCATTAAACTGATGCTGAGCCAATATAAATTTGTATTCGGGAGTCACTATCGCCGAAGCCACGCTTTGAAATTGTTTTTTCCAAAAACCAAGCGCGGTATCAATAGCTTTCTTAGCTTGTTCACGGGTAGCACCAAAATTTTTCTCGTCGATTTCAATGCAATATTTTACAACCGGGGTATTGTAAGGCATAAACCAAGGGTTCTGCGCATCTTTTAAAATTTCTCCCCCACCACTGGTCCAACCAGCAAAGGCAGTACAGTTAAATAGTAAACTTAAAAACATTCCTGCTAAAATTCTTTTAGGCATATAAATTTCTCCATTCATAAGGTGATACTGACCTTCGTTATTTGTGCGGCCCTTGCGGGGCCGATCATTTTAAATGCCGCGGCTGAGTATAGATTCGTCGTTTTAAGATTAAAAGTAAATTAATTGTTAATTATTTATTGTGGTTTTAGTTAATTTTAAATTAACAAATAAAGAAATCCTGTGCTAACTTCAGTCCATGACTATATATGAATATCAAAACTATAAAAACTTTCTTAAAGACTGCGTCCTCCAACAAAAGGGTAAAACAGCGCACAAACTGACTTTCGAATCCTTGGCCAATGCCTGTTTTGTTCAGAAAACTTATCTGTCCAAAGTGCTGAATAAAGAAGGAGATTTGAATTCGGATCAGTTCTATCGCAGTTTAGTTTTTTTAAAATTGGATGAAAATGAAAAAGAATTCCTCCAACTAATCTACGAACACCAAACCTCGCAAATTCCCGAAAAAAAGAAAGCCTTACTGGTAAAAATAGAGGCGCAGCAGCGGCGCCATCTAAAAACGGAAGCCAACATCAAGGCCGAACCGCAAAACACCTCGGTTGAATTACTAAATGCTTACTACCTAGATCCTTACTTTTCGGTGATTCACATGTATCTGACGATTGGTAAATACCAAAAGAACACCGATTTAATTGCTGGCGAATTAAAGATGTCTCCGAAACTATTAAACCGGTACTTGGATAGGCTATTAGAAATGCGGGTGGTTGAAAAACAGAATTCTGAATTCAGATTGGTCAAAGACAACTTGCACCTTTCAGAAACCTCCCCGATTTACAGGGCTTACCGTAGTCTGATGCGAATTAAATCCATTCAACAGATGGAATCCTTACCTTCAGAAAAAAGTTACAGTTTCTCGGCACTGTTTTCTACTGACCCGGCTGCCAAAAAGTC
>JAYVAZ010000612.1:0-8885 GCA_043750675.1 Pseudobdellovibrionaceae bacterium
GCGATCCTTTTTTCCTAAACTTGCCGAAAAAATCCCCGCTTCTAATCCATAACTTTTATATTTTTCAAAATTTTGTTCAACCAACTCTTTGACATGGGCCAAAACTAAAACGCGGCCCTTCGCGATTCGCGCCAGTTCTGCAATGACTAAACTTTTGCCCGCGCCCGTGGGTAATACAATAACGGCGGGGTTACGTTTCTTCTTAAAAAATTTTACAGCGTTATCAACCGCTTCTTTTTGATAAGGACGAAGTTGGTACATTTGATAAATATAACTTCTGATTCTTCTGGTTACAAATCGTTAAAATACAAAACCGCCTTGTACAGCCTAGCTGCTAACCAACACATGATCCACCGCGAAACCTTCGGCTTCGTGCCCATCTAAAATCGGCATTTGAATATCCATAAGAATTAAATCAAGTTATAATTAAGAGTCGATTAGTTAGGTTTAAGCGATTTTTTGCGAAGGCATTAATTTATCTTCGTCTTTTAAACCGGTAATAGACCACCAGTGCTGCAAATCTTGTTTGCCTTTTACTTTGATCGGTTCAAGAGCGGTGGCGATCAATTGATTTTCAAGTTTTGAATAAAAATTTCCAGTAACGACAATTTGCTGAGATTTAGCCACAGATTCACACCTTTGGGCCGTGTTTACGGTGTCACCGATCACTGTGTATTCCATTCGATCTGAACTTCCAATACTGCCAGCAACCACGTTGCCAGTGTTTATTCCGATACCAATTCCCACTTCGGAAAGTCCTTTAGATCGCAAATCTTCGTTCCAAACCGCTACTTCTTTTATCATTAGTAGCGCGGCACGAATGGCTTTATGTTCGGCGTCTTCTACAGAACGGGGAACACCCCAAACCGCCATCATGTTATCACCGATAAATTTATCAATAATTCCATTGTGATCCTGAATGATACGAACCATTTTTTCGAAGAACTGATTTAATAAATGAACAATTTCTTTGGGAGGGGTTTTTTCCGATAAAGTTGTAAATCCACGAATATCTACAAACAAAATAACTGCATTAACGCTTTCACCTTCGATTCGAAGTTCCGTTTCTACACCGTTCAATATTCTTTCAGCAACTTGGGCATCAACATATTTTCGAAAGGTCCTTTCGATTTTTTCTCGTTTTCCTAAACCACTTCCCATGCGATTAATGGCGCTTCCCAAATGCCCAATTTCATCTTTGGAAATAATATCTACTTTGGCTTCGAATGCACCCTTTTCGATCATGGCTACTTTATTGATAATTTCGGTTATAGGTTGAATCACTGCTTCGGCAACGATTTTACTTAGATGTAAAGCCAAAAACAAAGAAACTCCCCAAAAAATAAGGTAACTAGCAAAACTGTCGATGGCCTTGTGAGATGGAACCTGACCTACCAGAAAAGGCGCTCCCAGGCTGCTCCAGTTGGCGACTAAATACGAAATTAAAAATGGAAATGTGGCGGCAATTCCTAACCAGCGGAGGGAAACCAAAAGACTTTCTCGCGATCGCATAAAAGTAACCATTAAAGAACCAATGGTTGCGTACAAGATTAAAGAACTGAAGATAATCAAACCATATTTAATATCGGTGCTTTCGATAGTTGGTGCTATCGTTCCCAAAACCACTAACGTCAAAAAAGAAATCAGTGCACGTGATCCGGTAGTTAACGATCCCAATTTTTTGGCCAGCAAAGTCCCATTAAAAACAAAATAGAATATTTTTCCGATGAGGCCCAGAATTGGTCCGTAAAATAGGGACAAAATCGGGCGCAATAAGAAAAAGATTTGTACAATCGCAACAATAAGTAATGCACCTAATGGTAATGCCTTACCCGTCTGCCAAAATCGGAACGCCAGAAGTGGCGGTAGCAGCGCGATTACCAAGGGCATCGCGATGTGGGCTTCTTTCCACTCACTGAAGGCTTCTGTTTTACGGTAGGCTAAGGCAAACCCAAAAAACCAGATGGCAAATACTAACCCCAAACTGAGGGCCTGTGGATAGGCCAACGCTAAAACATAAGCCATAAGGTACAGCCGACTTTGATGAGTGGCTGCCTTTTCCGCATAGGTTTTAAAAAGACCTTGGGCTTCTTCTCGTTGTCCGCCGTCAAATTGCTTCGAGGCCAGCAAAAGTAATAGCTGTGGGTCATCGGGTGAATTTTTAATCGCTTCTTTTAGTGACGCAATCTGTTTCTCGGGCTCATCCATCCGTTCATAAATTTCATTAATCATCAGATAGTCAGAAATGTTCTTATCCTTTTTGACTTCCACTTCTCGAAGAATGGGAACCAGGTCTTTTACTTGGGCCATTTCTAACAATTTTGGAACAATGGAAAGAATCCGAGACTGTTCAAAGATCTCTTTTGTTTCGTTAGCGGTGTATTGATTCATATCTTGCTGTTCGCTTTGCGTGCAATCGGCAATCACCTGCAATGATTTTAAATGAGTGGGAACTTGGGCATAGATACTTCGGGCTAAAGGCAAACTGGAAATACAGGATTTTTTACTGGATTCTGAATCTAATAGAAGTTCTGATTTTCTTAAATCGAATGTTTCCGTCGGGTTTTGTGCAAAGGAAAATGTAGGCAAACTACAAATTAATATAAAAACAAAACAAAAAAATTTAGTTTTCATTAGTAGGACCCCGTCTTTGCCTTTTTCTTTATCGTCATTTCCGGGATTTTTTTAAGGAATGGTAACCGGGAATAGGACCAAAGTCCCATCCAGTCTTTACTTAATGAAAAAACGCCTTCGGAATTGGTTGCGGCCAAATCCATAGGCGCAGGTGGTTAAAAATAAATATCTACTGCCAAATATTCGGGATCGGAGTCGCAGAGGCGTCCTCTTTTTGTAAATTTCCTAAGTTCCAGTTTTCTTCCATTAAATGCAATAAACTGTAAATATTAAGAGCACTATTCACAACACCTGGTTTAACAGCAGGACCTGAGATCGTGGTGTAGATTTGATTTTTACTGAAAAAACTACCGCTTTCATCAAAAGTGGTAATAAAAATCGTATTACTCATAAATTTTGCGTTATTAAAATAAGGCGAAAATTTTTGTTTGTACCAATTGTCTGCGAAATTTACACCCGTATCATGTCCATCGTTATCCATATTGGGAATGTAAAAAACGTATGCGGGTAATGTTCCGGCGGCAGCATCTTTATCAAACTGTGCTGCTTCGACGATGTTTGCACAACGGGCCGGATTTTTTTGAATATTTACATAACTGACAAATGGATTATGTTTTCTAACGTATTTTCCACTGCTAGTTCCAAGGAAACAATTTCCTGGATAATTTTCAGCATAGACCTTCCACGAAATTTTTTTCGCTTCTAACAAATCAACAATATTATTTACATCTAAGTCATATTTGCCATCTCCGGAAACACCATTTAATGATCCCGAAGTCAGCGCAACATAGTTGCCCTGTGAAGGATGGGTCAGCGCCATAAAGTTATTAAAATGCGCTCCCTTGTCAGCGACCTCTTTAAAAAAAGGTTGTTTAATAGCATCTGCATAATTTACGTTCTCGAATATGATGTAGACAGCTCTATCAAAATAGCGACCGACTTGTGTAGCAGCTTGGACAGTTGTACAGGAAACAACTATTGCAGCGGCCAGTAATAAATTCCGTTTTATTAACATGATCCCTCCAATGGACATGGTTCTTAATACCTACTTAGCATATTAGCTAAACATGAACGGAAAATGAACCGTCACGTCAGGATTTCGTAGGAACTAGCTATTTTAAATGCAAATAGTGACGGTTAACCGAAACTGAAATATAAATTTCGTGTCAAACGAAAGAGAATGAAATGCGAGTACTGATTGTAGAAGACCAACCCCTAATAGGTAAGGCGTTAAAAAAGGGCCTATCAGAAGAAGCCTTTGCTGTGGACTGGGTTACAACTTATTTAGATGGTTCACATTTAGCCAACGAGTTCGAATACTATGCTTTGATTCTAGATCTTATGTTACCAGATGGATCAGGACTGGACCTACTTTCAGGGCTTCGTAAAAAAGGGCAACGGACTCCGGTCTTGATTTTATCTGCAAAAGATTCCATACAGGATAAGGTTAATGGCTTTAATCTAGGGACCGATGACTACTTATCAAAACCATTTGAATTTGATGAACTGCTAGCGCGCGTACGTGCACTGACCCGAAGAAAATACCAATTCTACGGCGAACTTCTTGTTACTGGGAATCTAAAGTTGGACCCAATTGCACGGACAGCTACCTGCAAAGATATTCCAATCTTGTTAACTGCTAAAGAATTTGCAGTGCTAGAGTTTTTTCTTCTTAGAAAATCGCATATTTTATCTCGCGAAAAAATTGCCGAACATATTTATTCTGAAGAAATTGAACACGGCAGTAATGTCATAGATGTGTTTATTAATAAACTACGACGTAAATTAGAGTCCGCCGGAGCAGAGGAACTCATTGAAACTATCCGTGGCGAAGGATATGTTATTCGGTGAAAAAGTGGAAGTTATCAACGAAAATTCTTTGGGCTTCCGCCCTTGTACTTATACTATTTTGTTTTGCCAGCGTAGCCATTCTGTTCCGGGCACAATCGCTACAGGCCACGGAAGAAATGTCTCAAGTTTTAAAAAATGAATCGTTCGGATTAGCTTCCCTTATTAATATTCATCATGATTCTTTCGACTTCGAAATGTCTTCAGACTTTCTAACACAGTACCAGCAGCGGAACCCAAACGGATTTTTTCGTTTTTTAGATCCCACGACGAAACAAGTTTTAAAAGAAAGCCTCGGCGCACCTACCATTGATTGTATGAACAGTGTAAATCACGACAGTGTTAATTATAATGGTCATAAGTACCTAATTGAAACTTCGAAATTTCGTCCCGAAATAGAAACTGAAATCATAGATGCACCGGTCGAGTATGGTCCAGAAGTTTGTTTGTTAGTTGGAGTCGATGAAGGTCCCTACAAAGCTACAGTTTTAAATGTGCTTTTATCTACTGTACCCCTGCTGGTTGGAATTTTTATTTTGCTAATCGGTGCACTCTTGTTCTTCGTGCGTAAATTAACATTGGATCTTTCGATTCTATCGAATTCGTTAACTGCTACCAACTTTAATGCTACCCTAGCGTTTCCTTCCTTACCGGAGGCGCATACACCCGAAGTGAAAGCCGTCGTTGAAAAATTGGCTGACTTACATACGCAAGCCGCAGAATTTTATCGCGAAATGTGGTTGTTTTTAGGACGTGCGGCACACCAAATTAAAACTCCAATTACAGCATTACAAGCCACCATTGAAGTTTTATTGCGAAAAGATCGAACTAAAGAAGAACTTCTAGCGGGACTTGAAGATGTTAAAGTAGCCACAAATTTGTTAGCAGTATTAACAAAAAAATTAATTTTATCGTCACGAATCTCTTTTCAGCAATTGCCCAAAATCGAACCGATCGGTTTGCAAGAATTTTTTGCCCAAATGATCCAGTTATTCCGGTCTCAAGCCGACAGTCACGGGATTCAAATTAAGATGGAAAAGACAACCGCAGTATCGGTTATGGGAAACCATTTCCTGCTGGCGGATATTTTTGGAAATTTGATAGAAAATGCGATTATCTATTCGGTCAAAGGTTCTGATTCTACGATTTCGATATCTTGGGAATCTAAAAACGATAGCGTTGAAATTAAAATTACCGATCAAGGACCGGGTTTCCCGCGGGATGTCTTGTCGTCATTATTCCAACCATTTATCAGAGGCGACGAACGTATTATTGCGGGTTCGGGCCTGGGACTATCGATTGCTAAAAAATCGGTTCAGTTGCTACGGGGCGAAATCAGTTTAATAAATTCAACCGCACAAGGTTCACAGATTTTGGTGACTTTACCACGGATTTAGCCGTAAATGAGGACCTATGCCTAATAAAGAATCTGCAGTATCTTTTTTAAAAATGGTCGGCTCCGGTGATGTAACTTCGGCCTATGATAAATTTGTCGATCCTGAATTTATCCATCACAATCAATATTTTGTTGGGGACCGCCAGTCATTAATGTTGGCGATGCAGGATGCACATCAAACCAATCCCAATACTTCTTTAGAAGTGAAACATATTTATGAAGATGGCAATAATGTCATTACGCATTCCTATGTTGCAAAAGAAGATTTAGAAATTACAGTGGTGCATATCTTCCGCTTTAACCAAAATCATAAAATTGTAGAGCTGTGGGACGTCGGGCAATTGATTAATAAAGATACACCTAATAAGAACACTCCATTCTGATCGCTACCACGCATGGTAAATTTAAAAAATTAACCGGAATTTTTGTCACCTTTTAATACGGCATTGAAATTGCTTAGTTTGGTTTAGTCAATATTGACGAACCATAACAAAAGGGAAACATATGAAAAATTTAATGATTATATTAGCGACTTTTTTAAGTCTTAGCGCAGGTGCTCAGACTCTTGAATTACTTCCGGGCCATGGTGGTTTTGGTGGTGGATCAACTTCAGTAGGTGGATTTGGCGGGGGCTCAACCGGCGGCTTCGGAGACTCTGGTGGATTCGGTGGTGGATTTAATTCTGCTGATGATCAGTTAATTAACGCAGGTGTAGCGGGACCGAAATACACTTCTCGTTGGGAACAAGTAGATTCATCACAGGCCCCTAAGTTGATTGATGAAACCGTTTCTATCAGACTACGTGATGAATTAGTAAACGAAATTTATTTACGAGCTGACAAAAATCGCGTTGAAATTTCTGATGTAGTTGTGACTTTATCAAATGGTCAAACAATGCATTTAGCGCAAGCTTCTGGCACTTTAAGAAGTGGACAAGCGGTGCGTTTACAATTGCATAATCGTTTTTCTTTAAGACTTGAGCGTATTGAAATGACAATCACTTCTCCAAATTTAATTGGATCTCGTGGTCAGTTAACTACTCACATTGGTCTTGTTAGATAATATCAAAGTTGTCAAAACGAGTTTCCCCCTGTCAAAATAGAAAAATGAGACAGGGTGAAACTGATGGGTAAATTAAAAAAAGATTTAGTAACGGCGCTTGAAAAAATTCCTAGATTAGAAGATCGACCCTCTAAAGTTGCTGGCGGTTCTGCCATTTTTTACCATGATAAAGAAATAGCCCACTTCCATCATGATAATGAAATTGATGTACGATTAACAAAAAAAATTATTCAAAAAGAAGGATTAAATCATTACGATGATTCGACCATCCATAAACATCGATCAATCAGTTCAGAATGGATCGAAATTAGATTTAAAACTGCGAAAGATGTAAACGAAGTCGTTAGGCTTTTCAAATTGGCTTTAGAACAATACTAAGAATGACTATTCAGACCTGCGTGGTAGTGCGAATCACTATCCCTGACTGTAAAAAAAAAACGGGCTCATCCAATGGTTGAGCCCGCTGACTAACTAAAATATAAAATGACTTGAATTACTGTTCGGCGCAAATAACTGCACCTGCACCCGCACAATTTGGAAACGGATAGGTCGAAATTAGTTCATGAGTACTTTGACCCGTGTAAGTGCCTGAAGTAGTTCCACCAACAAAAGTACCAGCGGTACTTGTCCAATCGTTGCAAGTGCTTCCGTAAGCATTTCCCCAGGCAATATTAAATCCAGTAAATAACTTCACCGGAGTGGCTGATAAAACACTGGCTTCCGTAACATACAACACAGGATAGGCTGTTGTTGATCCTACTTTCTTAGTAAAGTCAGAAGTGCAATAAGTCTGGTTGGTGGCTAAGGTCCAATCCATTGTATAAAGAGTCGACGATTCGCAGTTTCCATAACAAGCTTGTCGACTAGACAAATCCCCTGGCAGACCTGTTGTTTGATTGATATTTGTGTTGTCGGCAATAACCGCCTTATAAGTTCCACCATCAGGCTTTTGTGCAACGCAGGCAGAGTCGGCACCAGCTTTACCACCGAAATTTCCCCCAGAAACAGTCGCCAAAAACATTTTCTTTCCTGTACAAAGTGTCGTTGTATCACTTCCTTCATAAGAAATTTTTCCGTCACCGTCTTTTACTAAAACGGCAAAATAATAATTTGTCGAATGGGTTAGCGATCCCACGTTCGTTGTCAAAGTATTTGCGGTCCAATCTAAGATTGTGGTTCCATTAGCTTCGGCATCGTCAGCGTTTGAAATATTATTACTTGCCGAATAGACTGCTTTATATAAAAGATCAGCAGCAGCAGTATTATCATCAGTCGCGGCATTCCACGATAAAGTAAATCCCGTCGCTGTTTTTGCTGTTACGATCAACACCGTATCTACGGTTGGTGCAGTCGGGTCAGCGCTGGGTAAAATTGCTTCTTCTTCTTTTTTGCTACAAGCTACCATAAATAAGGACATTACAAGTAGGGCTTTAAGACTTTTTCCAAAAACGTTCATTAGAGTCTCCTGTTTAATTATTCAATTTTGCGTACTCCTTCATTTTCTCAAAAAAAGGAGTGTTAAACAACGGACTTCATTTTATCGTCTCAAAATACCAGTCTTACTAAGAGGCGAGCGGAATGAAAGTCACAAAAAATCTAGACTAAAGTGTAAGTAAAAAAGCACGTGTGGCTGGAAATACTCACTAAAGTGTCTCAAAAAGGGAAAGCCTTATTTGAATTTTAAGAACTATTTTTTACCGGGTTTAGTATAAGTCAAAATCTTGAAACCCAGATCACCCTTACCTTTGATCTTAGGATTTCGGGCAGTAGTAATCCAAATACTTTCAGCTCCTAAAAAGGATACCTACTGCCTAACCGCAACCAATAACTTCCAGATTCCCTTTTTCCGAGCTTCCTTAATTACGGAACCACAATATAAGTAGTTGGCCGATCCATTAGTAGCAACTAGGCCGGACGCAATCGGCTGACTTTTAGAATTATAAAT